>CAOKVW010000001.1 GCA_948472955.1 uncultured Clostridium sp.
GAACTGTGGAGATAAGAACATTGGCAACTTATACAGTAACGTATGATGCCAATGGGGGAACAGGAGCACCATCTAGTCAAATAAAAACAGAAGGAACAAATTTAACATTAAGTAATGTGGTACCTCGTAGAAATGGGTATACCTTTAAAGGCTGGTCAACAAGTTCTTCTGCAACGGTCGAATATAAAGCAGGAGTGATATATGATAGGGATTCAGATTTATCCTTATATGCGGTTTGGGAATTAACAAAATATTATTTCTTAAATAAAGCAGATGCATGTGAATCCTTAACTGGTGGTTGGACTCGTTATTCTACCTATGGCGTAGTTCCAACTCATGATAATACAGGCATTAGAATCGTTACTGGTAAAACCCACAATGGGTACGCAAAGTGTCATACTGCTAATAAAATTAGTATGGCTCGTTATAAAAAGCTTTATGTTACTTATGATTTGTATAGCATCGGTGCTTCCTCGTATCAAAATTGTATGTTTTATTTTGGTTTATCTACTCGTACTGATAATTCTGGATTACAGTATGTTGTTGTTCATGATAGCCGTTTTAGACCTGAGAAAAGTGTTTCCTGGAGTTCTGCATGGAGACCTACTGTAGAATATGACGTTTCTAACATTACTGGTGATTACTATTTGTATGCAGAAGTCGCATGTCCAGAAGGTGCTTCAAACACAAACGACAGTGGTGCTCAAATTCTCCAAGTTTATGCCACTTATTAAATAACAAACCCAACTATAAAACTTTAAAAATAGGAGAAATCTCCTATTTTTTATATATTTTTCAAAAAATATATAAACTTTTTAATAAATTCTAATTTAAAATATTGCTAATATTTTTCTCATATGTTATGATAATATTTGGCAAAAATGTTAATAATAATCATATATATTTAAAGGAGGAAAACACATGAAATTTGAACAATGGAAAGGATTTAATTTAGGAGATTGGCAAGATGAGATAAATGTTAGAGATTTTATTCAAAAAAATTACACCCCTTATGAAGGGGATGATAGTTTCTTAGCAGAAGCTACCGAAAAAACAAAAAAATTATGGGATGAGGTATTAGATTTATACAAAAAAGAGCATGACGCACCTGGTAGTGTTTTAGACATTGACACCAAAACAGCATCCATGATTGCTAGCCATGAAGCAGGTTACATCAACAAAGACTTGGAAAATATTGTTGGATTGCAAACAGATGCACCTTTAAAAAGAGCTATCATGCCATTTGGTGGAATTCGAATTGTAGAAAAATCTTGTGAAGCCTATGGAAGAAAAGTAGACCCACAAACCGATGAAATTTTCCATAAATACAGAAAAACTCATAATGATGGTGTATTTAGTGTATACACACCAGACATTAGAGCAGCTAGAAGTTCTCACTTAATCACAGGTCTTCCAGATGGTTATGGACGTGGAAGAATTATCGGAGATTATAGAAGAGTTGCTTTATATGGTGTAGACGCTTTAATCGAAGAAAAGAAAGAAGAATTATGTGTTTTAAATGTAGATGAAATGACAGAAGCTGTCATTCGTGAAAGAGAAGAAATTAGCGAACAAATCAAAGCTTTGAATGAATTAAAAGTAATGGCTTCTAAATATGGATTTGACATTTCTAATCCAGCATCAAACGCAAAAGAAGCTGTCCAATGGTTATACTTTGGTTACTTAGCTGCCATCAAAGACCAAAACGGTGCTGCTATGAGTATTGGAAGAACCTCAAGCTTTTTAGATATTTATTTTGAAAGAGATTTAAAAAATGGGGTATTATCCGAAGCAGAAGCACAAGAAATTATGGACCATTTTGTTATGAAATTAAGATTAGTACGTTTCTTAAGGACACCCGAATACAATGAATTATTCAGTGGAGACCCTGTATGGGTAACCGAAAGCATTGGAGGTATGGGAATTGATGGAAGAACTCTAGTTACCAAAAACTCTTTTAGAATTCTTCATACCCTTGAAACCTTAGGTCCTGCACCAGAGCCAAACTTAACGGTTTTATGGTCTACCAAGCTACCAGAAGGATTTAAAAAATACACTACTAAGTTATCTATTCATACATCATCTATTCAATATGAAAACGATGACTTAATGAGAATTACATTAGGAGACGACTATGGTATTGCTTGTTGTGTATCACCAATGAAAATAGGAAAACAAATGCAATTCTTCGGTGCGAGAGCAAACTTAGCCAAAACATTATTATATGCTATCAATGGTGGTAGAGATGCTATGTCTGGAAAACAAGTAGCACCAAAATTCGAGCCAATTACTTCTGAATATTTAGATTATGATGAAGTAATGGAAAAATTCAATCAAATGATGGATTATGTGGCCAAAATCTATATTAAAGCATTAAATATCATTCATTATATGCATGATAAATATTCTTATGAAGCCATTGAAATGGCATTACATGACAGAGAAATCATTCGTACGATGGCTTGTGGAATCGCTGGATTATCTGTCGTTGCTGATTCTTTATCAGCTATCAAATATGCGAAAGTAAAAGTCGTTCGTGACGAAACCGGTTTAGCTACCGATTATATCGTAGAAGGTGATTTCCCAAAATACGGAAATGATGATGATAGAGTTGACCAAATTGCAGTTGATATTGTAAAAACCTTCATGAACAAATTAAGAAGACATCAAACTTATCGAAATGCAAAACACACTTTATCAATTTTAACCATCACTTCTAACGTAGTTTATGGAAAGGCAACTGGAAATACACCAGACGGAAGAAGAGCAGGTGAACCATTCGGACCTGGAGCCAATCCTTTACATGGAAGAGATACCAATGGGGCTTTATCTGTTATGAACTCCATTGCAAAATTACCATTTGACTCTGCTGAGGACGGTATTTCTTATACCTTCTCTATTACACCAGGCACATTAGGAAAATCAGAAGATGAAAGAGTTACTAACTTAGTTAACATGTTAGATGGATATTTTGCTCAAACAGGACATCACATCAACGTTAATGTATTTGATAGAGCTTTATTAGAAGATGCCATGGAACACCCTGAAAAATACCCTCAATTAACTATCCGTGTTTCTGGCTATGCTGTAAACTTTACCAAACTAACTAGAGAGCAACAATTGGATGTTATCAATAGAACCATTCATGAAAAAATCTAACGACTTTGGGACGTGGGACATGGGGACGTAGATAATGTCCTAATCTTTATATATAAAGATTTTAGGACATTATCTACGTCCCCATGTCCCTATTCCCTATCTAAAAAAGGAGCAAGAAATGGAAGAAAAAGATTTAAGATATTATGCAAAAGTTCATTCTATTGAATCTTTTGGTACAGTAGATGGACCTGGAATTCGATTTGTACTTTTTTTGCAAGGATGTCATTTAGAGTGCAAATACTGCCACAATCGTGATACTTGGGATATAAATGGTGGAAACTATAAATCACTCGATGACATTTTTGATAAAATTATGCGTTATAAAAATTATATTTGTCCTAATCGGTGGTGTTACCGTTACGGGTGGAGAACCTCTTTTGCAAGTTAAATTCTTAATTGAACTTTTTAGTCGATTAAAAGAACAAAATATTCATACTTGTATTGATACATCACGGTATGGTTGCTCTAACAGATGATATTAAAAAAGTATTATCTCTAACCGATTTAGTTTTATTGGATATCAAGCATATAAATGATGAAAAAAGTAAAGAATTGGTTGGTTTTTCTAATAAACTAGAATTGGAATTTGCTAAGTATTTAAGCAATCACAATATTCCTATTTGGATTCGACAAGTTTTAATTCCTGGGTATACAGATGATGAACAAGATTTATTGAAATTAAAAGATTTTATCGCCAGTTTAAAAACAGTTCAAAAAGTTGAATTTCTTCCTTACCATGATATGGGAAAATTCAAATGGAAGAGACTTGGGCTTGATTACGCCTTAGAAAATGTTAGAAATGCGAATTCAGATGATATTGAAAAAGCAAAAAAGATTTTAGGAATTAGCTAAGAAGATTGCCAAAAAGGTCCGTCCCTCTTGGCAATCTTCTTACATTCCTAATAATTTTAATTCAATATTTTCCATTTTGTATTTACCATCCACTAAAACAAATTCTACTAAGGTATCCTCCAAAGTCTCTTTATTTTGTCTTAAATCAGTTGTAAAATACAATTTAATTTGTGGTATTTCCACTCCATTTTTTACAATCTCTTTAAAAGTCTCTGCCATATGTTTTTCATCTTCACAAATCAAGATTAATTGTGGCATACCAGTAAAGCCAGAATCTCCTGCCACAAAATTCTCATAGAATTCTTTGTATAATCTTATTTTATCCACTGCTTTCTTTTTCCAATCATCTTCTCTTCGGATTACTTCAAAAACAAATTGAATGGATTTACGATTTTTTGTTAATTTTACGCTTCCACCAGTTGCCTTAAAAATCTTTCCAACTATTTTGGCTGTAATAGCTGGTTTAACAACATAGCTATCAAAAGCTTTTACTTTTCTTAAGTAAGCAATCAGTGTTTGATTCCCCGCTAATCTTTTCTTTATCATAGCAACTGGTTTTGTATTATCAGATGGTTGCCATTTACAGTCAATTTCTTTCGAATTCAACAAATATTTTCCCATTTTTTCTAAACAATAGATTCTATAAATTCCTTTTCCTTCATCAGATGTAAAATAGTATCTTGTTAATATTTTAGATTTTACAAGTTGGTCTAACTTATTGTTTAATTTATCTTGAGATTTTGGGTCAATCCCTTTAATCTCTAGCATTTGATATAACTGTCTTGAGGTAATAAACTCAAATTCATTGACTAATTCTAAAATAGCAAAATGAATTTCATTAATATGTCCTATGTCTATCTTATGTACAATTTGGTTCATGGATACATATCCATCTTTCCCATCAAATGTTTTGATTTCACCTTCCCTAATAGCAAATGGTGATACTTGTGCTTTAATTTGGTTATCTTCAACCATTTTAAATCCCTCCTATACAATTAATAATTTTATCTTTTTTCTTTGGTTATCTATTTTTTTGATATAGACATCTACTGGTTGTCCATAGGTAAGCCCTTCTTCATATTCTGCCATTCCTACTAAATTAGGAGTTAATTCAATAAAAATACCATTTTTATGCTTCTCTGTTTCTCTAACAATTCCTTTTGTCTTCATTCCTGTCATGAAATTTTTAACATTTTCTTCCCATGTTCCTAATGTCTCTTTATAAGATAAAATGACCTTACCAGTATCTCTCTCTATCGATTTTACCACAATTTCCACTTTTTGTCCAATATTTAATCTTTCATAAGGTGTTTTGATTCTTGCCACTGATAAATCCTCAATATGTGCTAAGCCTACAATTCCTCCACCAATCTCGATAAAAGCTCCATATGGTTTGATACTTTTCACAATTCCTGTTACTTTTGCTCCCTCTTGTAAATCGTTTTTTACCCACTCTAAAGCTTCCTCTTGCACTTCTCGTCTAGACACAATTACACGGTTATCATCTTTCGCCTCTTTTATTTTAAATTGTACAAATTTATGAACTTTCCCAGTACATAAATTAGTTTTTGGCAATCCTTCTTCTCCTATATTAATCGCTTCTATTTCTTGTCTTGGCATGATTCCTGTTAATCCATTCTCAAATTGAATATATAAATTATAATCGTTATCACATTTCTTAACAAGTCCTTGTAATGTTTCCTTTTTTTGCCTATAATGATTGATACTATCTTGGTCTAATGGCGTAATTTCATTATTCCAGCCTTCTGGCTTGAATTTTAATGAATTCATTGGTTTCTTTTCTCCTTTTTCCTCTGTTTGTTCTATTATATCTATTTTCTAATTTATTTTCAACCTTCTTTAAAGTTTAAATTTCGATTTTTTCGCAAGTGTGGATTGCAATATATCATTTTTGCAACACTGCGTAAGCGACCAAACGATCAAAGTAAGTAGCATTGGAGCAACCTACAGATAAAAAATTAACTTTGTAGGTTGCGACACACAAAGTGTAAAAAAATGATATATTGCAATCCACACTTGCGAAAAGTCGAAACTTAAATCTTCAAGATAACATTTGGTTTATCTCATTTTCACTTAGGTATCTCCATTTTCCTAATGGTAATTCTTTTACTCCAATTCCAGCTATCTTGCTTCTATGTAATGCCAATACCTTATGTCCAACTGCCTCACACATCTTACGAATCTGTCTGTTTTTCCCCTCATGGATTGTAATCTCTAATCTTGATTGATTCTTGTCTTCTTCTATTTTCAATATTTTAACTTTAGCTGGTCTTGTAACATAATCCTCGATTTTTACACCGTTTTTCAATATTTCTATCGTAGTTTTGGTAATCATTCCTTTTATGGTAACCGTATATGTTTTTTCAATTTCATGTTTCGGATGGGTCACTTGATACACAAAATCCCCATCATTCGTTAATAATAAGGCACCTGATGTATACATATCCAATCTTCCCACTGGGACAATTCTTTGCTTCACCTTTACTAAATCCAATACAGAATCTCGATTAAATTGGTCTTTTGCTGTTGTTACATAGCCGATAGGTTTATTTAATAAAATATAAACTTTTTTATCCTCTCTTGTTATTGTCTTTCCTTCATATTCTATCTTATCTTTTTCTGGATTTATTTTCGTTCCAAGCTCTGTTATAATAACATTGTTTACCTTCACTTTTCCTTGTTGAATCAATTCTTCTGCTTTTCTTCTAGAGGCAATTCCCGCTTCTGCCAAATATTTCTGTAATCTTATTTCTTCCAAACTTTTTCCTCCTAAACATAGGACATCATCTACGTCCCCATGTCCTCCATTTCCAAAATCATGGCTTGAAAATAGGCTGGTAATTCTGCTTCTAAAAATATTTCTTCCCCTGTCGATGGATGTTTAAACTGCAAGTTTTTGGCATGTAAACACTGACCTTGAATGCCCCATTCATTTTTCCCATTAGAATAGACAGAGTCTCCTATAATAGGATAGCCAATTTGCGATAAATGTACCCTAATTTGATGGGTTCGTCCTGTTTCTATTTTTACTTCTAACAAGGTACAATTATGGCTTGGAAATCTCTTTATTACCTTAAAATGTGTAATTGCCTGTTTCCCATTTTGCGTTACTGCCATTTTTTTTCTGTCTCTCGTGCTTCTTCCAATTGGCATGTTAATAGTTGCTTCATTTTCTTTAACCATTCCCCTTACCATTGCTATGTAAGTTTTTTGAACTTCATGGTTTTTAATTTGTTCACTTAAGTTGATATGTGCCTTGTCATTCTTAGCAATCATTAAAATTCCTGAAGTATCTTTGTCAATTCTATGAACAATTCCTGGTCGTATTTCTCCTCCAATTCCTGACAAAGAATCTTTGCAAATCGCCATAATAGCATTTACTAAAGTGCCATCTGGATTTCCGTTTGCTGGATGAACTACCATTCCTTTTGGTTTATTCACAACAATGATGTCTGTATCTTCATAAATAATTTCTACTGGGATATCTTGTGCCTTTAATTCAATTTCTTTTGGTTTTTCCTCTTCTACTGTTATCTCATCTTTCTCTTGTATTTTGTACGATGGCTTCGTTTTTTTGCCATTGACTAAAATCTTTTCTTGTTCTATCAATCTTTGAACAGCAACTCGAGAAAGCCCTTCTTTTTGATTGGCTAAAAAACTATCAATTCGATTATTCTTTTCTTCATTTTTTACCACAAAAATATTCAAATCTTACTACATTCCTTTCATTATTAAATCTTATAAAGTTTAATCTATTTTTTATGAAGTAATAATTCGGGGGGACCAACAAATTATAGACTGTTATCAAATTTGTAAATTTGATTTACAGTCTGTTATGCAGTTGGGAATTACAAATAAAAAATAGATTAAACTTTAAATTGATAGTAATTTCTTATTTTTTATTTCTCCATTCTTTCACCGTAAAAGCTGCAAAGATAGCAGCAATTGCCACCCAACCAATTAAGATAAAGATATCTGCTACGTTAAATACTGGTAAATTAATAACTTGTCCAAAATCGATAAACTCTGTTACATAGCCTCTGAAAACTTTGTCAATTACATTTGAGATACCTCCAGCTAAAATAAAACTCAAAAATATCTTTAATTTTTTATCCACAAACTCATTTTGTGTTGTAATAAATTTGAATATTACCCCTAAAATAACAATATTCGTTAATACATACATAATTGCGGAATTAGAACCAATTCCATATGCCGCACTATGATTTTCACTCATTTTAAAACGCAACACTCCTGAAATGATAGTAATTTCCCCTACATTTTGAACCCAAATTTTAAGTATTTGGTCAATCAAAATCAGAATAACTACTATGCTAATTAGCCCTATCGATTCTTTTGATAATTTCTTGTGTTCTTTCATTTTTTCTTCCTTTCCCACATCCCTACTGGTTGCAAGATTATTTTACAATTTCATATATTACAAAATAATCATCTTGATACAATTCTTTATACTTTTCTGGCTCTGTCTTTGTTATAATCATATTTACTTTTGAATTCTTATACGTAATCACATGAGTCATATCATATTTTTCAAAAATATCACCGTAAAAACTTCCTATACTGGACATATCAATAAAATCTAAGAAAATATCCTCCTCTTTCCCGCTAAATTCTGGTGCATACAAATCTGCTCTAGAATCTATAAATACAGGAATTCCCTTAAATAACAAATAACTGCCATAATTATACTCATTATAAAATCTTGCTGTCTCTATATCAATATTTTCTAGTATAAACTCCGATGCCTTTACAGGATAAGTACTTTCATCTATATATTGGTCCTTCAGTTTATCTTTTCCAAAATGATAACTCAAGCCTAATAGGATAATGGTTATGATAAAAACTCCTATTATATGGCATAACTTGTTTACTAGTTCTTTCTCTTTTTGTTTTGTATAAACCTCTAATAATTGCAATAATAATCGATTTAATATAACAGAACCCACAATAGCAAACATAGTAATCTGTCTTCTAGAAGAAATCATCAAATAACACAATCCACCTATCATAAACAAATCACTTAGCCTAATTTTAGATTTTGTAAAAATCAAGATAGCTAAAAATAAAATAATAGCACACATGGCATCTGTATCATCTGCTAATGTCATTGGTAAATGTTCATTAATATTCTCTGGTGTATTTCCTTGCATCGTTTTTGCCAAATAGGTATATGGTGTTGTTCCTAGTGGTGTTAATAATCCAGTTAATACACATATTATCATAATTAAGATAAGCCATTTTACATTCTGATTTTTGACAAATTTAATTTTATAAGGATTTTGCAATTCTTTTGTTCTTTTTATCTTTACTTTATCTATCTTTGCTTCCAAATCCTCTAATTCTTTTTTAAGTATTTCTATTCTCTGTTCTTTTCCAGTCTTGTTCGTATATTGTTTTATTTTGATTTTTAATATTGCCAATTTTACTTTTCTATAAATAATCGTTTCTGCCAATACCGCTATTATATATTCTGCTATATATGGTAAATATAATATAAAGTAGAATGGAAATACAGCTACATGCAAATTAGCTATTATAATGGGTACTATTATCAATGCTACAGCATATCTTTTCTTTTTGGTTTCTAGAAATTGTTCTATGAAATAAATGGTCAAAATAAATAAGATAAAGGTCACTAACTGTGCTCTTGCTGCTATATACCCCCTTATCATATAGATAACCCCTATGGTTATTAAAAAGGAAAATAATTGATTTTTAGCTAGTTTTGTATTTACAAAATAGATGGATAACCCTAAAATAATAGATAATATACAAGTGGTTATATAAATTCCTGTAAAGCCTGAAATACTATAAATAAAATACGTTATCAAATCATATAACCAATGTGGATACGTATAGGCTAAGTCCTCATGCCATGAGAATGGGTCTTGTCCATCTATTCCATTTTGAGCAATGTGTTCACCTACTTTAATGGTATAATAGGTATCATTTTGAAAAGTCACTGGTGTTAAGGCAACACAAAAAATGGCAATTAAAATAACTGCTAATATCGTAAATTTAACAGATGAACTTATCTTTTTATGCTCTTTCTTTACTTTTTCCTTCGCTTCTTTTTTCATAAATGAATCTCCTTTTTCAATTTTAACATTTATTATTAACTATATAGAATATCTCCATTAGCAAATTTTAATATATTTTTTATGAAATGACAATTCGTGGGGACCAACAAATTATAGACTGTTACCAAATTTTATTGAAAATTTGGTTTACAGTCTGTTATGTAGTTGGGAGTCATAAAGAAAAAATATAATAAAATTTGCTAAAATATATTAATCTAAATTTTAATATTTTCTCAATTATATCAAAAAAAGTTTTAAAAGACCAGTCTTTTAAAACTTTTTCAATAATTTATTTTATTACTTATACAATCCTATTTTTAAACAGCTTCTTGACTTTCTACTTCTACCGTTTCTTCTTTTTCTGCGTTCTTTTCTTCTATTACCTCTAGGCTTCCAATAGAAACTTCGTAAGCTATTCTTGTTTGAGAAGTTCCATCTTCATATTTTTTCTCATACGTTCTAGATTGAACTCTTCCTACCACTTTCACTTGTGAGCCGACCTCCAAGTTTTGGCAAAATCTTGCATTTCTTCCCCAAGCAATACATGGTATATAATCTGATTTATTATAAGCTCTATTTACAGCAAGCAATATATCTGATATTTCTCTTCCAAATGGTGTTTGTCTATAAATAGGTTTTTTACATATATACCCTATTAATACTACCTCATTGGTGATAGAATCTTTTTTAACCATCTCATTTTCTTCATTTTCTTGATTTTCCGTATCCTCTACTTCCATAACATCTTTTGCAAATACTGTTAAAATTAATCTGTTTTTTTCATTTTCATAACTATTATAAGACCTAAATTGACCTTTTACTAATAATTTTTTACCTTCTTGCAAAGTTTCTTCTCCAATCAATCTTTCTGATATCGTAATTGGTATTCTATCCTCATTCCCACTTAGACGTGGTATGGCTAATCGAAAGATATAGAATCTTTCTCCATAAATCTCATGACTAAATTCTTTTTCTCCTGTAACTTTTCCAACTAATGTTAAATAGTTGTTTTCTAAATAATTTGTATCCAATCTCTTTTCCTCCCTATTTTTATGTTTCATCGGTTTGTATTTTTTTCCTTATGCATGATTAATTACATTTATCATTATACACTATTTTTTTGGTTTTGTCTACATAAAAAGTTAAATTTATTTAAAAAAGTTATATTTTTCCTATATTTCCTCGATTATGCTTTTTCTATATATTTTAAAAAACGAATAAATAATTAAGAGTTCATAAGTCTTTAAGCTATTTTTTTCTTTTCTTTTTATTCTTCTTTCCTCTATCTCTATTTTATGCCCTTCTCTATCTTGTATACTTTTTTGCCAATAAATTAAAATATCAGTATCACTAATACTAGATATGGTAACAGTTGCTTTTTGATTCAATCCATATGTTATTCCCTTTGCGGTTGTTTTGATTGTCTCCAAGTTTTTATCTGAATTTATCATCAAATATTGTGTATTTTCAAAGATTTTTTCTAAGGCTTCTTGATTGGTTTTAAATTTCTTTAAATTATCTTCTACTATAATGGTTTCAAATTTTATATTTTTTATATTTTCTATGCTTCTAAGGTTAATTTGAATGAAATTGATTGTTTCATCTTGCATTTGTTCTGTGATTTTCCTTTTGATATTTTCGAAGCATTTTTTGCCTGCAACGATACCGATAAATGACATTTTTCATCCCCTATTATCATACTTATTTTTCATTATTATTTCCTTTTTTGGTAATTTTATACACTATCATAGAAAATGAATTTCCTATGATAGTGTAGTCATTTCACAGAAAATTTCTAAAGAAATTTTCGCGAGCGAACAAATATGCAACATACAAGTAATCTAAAAAGTCGAAAAAACTGATTATGTTGCATTTGTTCTCTTTTGTCTTTTTATTTTACCTGATATTTTCTATTTGCGTACCATTGCTATTAATCGTATAATTATCTAAATAAATAAGGTCAGATATGGTAACCACTTCTAATCCTTTTTGTTTGATATTTTTTAGTAACCTGTCTAAACTATCTGCTGTATGCTTGGTTCCATTATGACTTAAAATAATGTCTCCTTCTTTGATTTTTCCTTCTAGTCGTTTCCACATCTCTTCTCCTGTCAATCCTGTATAATCCAGCGTGTCTAGATTCCATTGAATGGTATGATATCCTTTGTCTTGTGCTGCTTTGATAACTGTATCATTGTATTCGCCATAGGGTGCTCTGTAAATATTGGTTCTTTTTCCTGTTATTTTTTCAATCTTGTCATTGCTTTTTTCGATTTCTTCTATATTTTTTTCAAAACTTAGATTGTTGACATGTGGATGTGTGTCACTATGACTGGCTATTTCATGACCTGCCTCATGGATTTTTTTAGCTGCCTCTGGATATTTTTCTATCCATTCACCTACCATAAAAAATGTTATTTTTACATTGTTTTCTTGCAAGGTTTTTAGAATTGTATCTATGTCATCTGCATTCCATGCACAATTCATGGTAAAAGCTACTTTCTTTTGTTCTGTTTGCACATTATAAATTGGTAATAATTTCTGCATTGTGCTTGCTGTTTGTATGGTATTTCCTGTGCTATTATTCGTATTTAGGCTTCCTGCTACACAAAACAGTAACACAACTGTCACAATGGATACCAAGTATGTGTATATTTTTTGCCTGTTCAAGATAAAAAACATGAAAATTCCTCCTAGTTAAAGCTATTTCAATTGTATGCTTTTACTAAAAGGAAAATGCGGAATTAATTTATTTTTGAATTATTTTTTCTATATATTCTACCATAAATAATGGTATATTTATTAAATTATCGTCTCTATTTAAATTTTTCATTGAAAATCTAATTCTTGTTTTTGGCTTATTTATATCATTGTAAACTTTTAAGCTAGTATTATTTATACTTTCGCCTGTTTTTACTTCAATCGGAATGATTTCATTTTGATATTGAATGATAAAATCAATTTCATATCTATTATCAAATGCATAATAATAAGGTTTTAGTCCATTTGAGACTAATGCTTGTAATACATAATTTTCTGTTAAAGCTCCTTTAAATTCTTGGAATAATTTATTTCCTTCTATAATGACTCTACTATTTAAATCTGTTTTCTTTCTTAATAAACCGACATCATTTAAATACATTTTAAAGGATGCTAAATCATGATAACCTATAAGTGGCATATTAGGTTTTGTTACATTATATATCTTATTTACTACATTTGCATCTCTTAGCCAATTTACAGCACCTTCATATTCTCTTGCTCTAGCCCCATTCTTTGCAACTTGATATAGAAATTTTTTATTCTCTTTTGATATTTGAGATGGAATACTATTCCAAATAATAGAAATTCTATTTGCTTCTACATTTGTAGTATGCTTAGAAAAATCACTTTCATAAGATTTTAGAATGTTATCTTGTATTTTATTTACCTTTTCCATATCTTTGTATTTTACCCATGAATCTACAACTTCAGGCATACCTCCTATGATAAAGTATGCTTTTAATTTTTCGCTTAATTTATGAAAGAATATATCTGGAATGTTTTGTATTTTTTTAATTGAATCCATATAATTAACCAAATTCTCGCATCCGTCTGCTTTTAAAAATTCTGTATATGTCATGGGATACATATCTAAGAAATCCACTTTGCCAACTGGAAAAGATGTATGTGATAACCTTATTCCAAGTAATGAACCTGCACTTATTATATGATATTGGTTTGCTTCTTCTTCAAAATATTTTAGTGAATTTAAAGCGTTTGGACATTCTTGTATTTCATCAAAAATAATTAGTGTTTTTTCTGGCATAATTGCCTTACCATAAACAAAACTTAATTGTTCTAATATACTTGCTGGATCTTTTGTATTTTCAAATATGCTGTGTAATTCCATATCATGATCAAAGTTACAATATACGATACCTTCATAGTTCTCTTCTCCAAATTGTTTTAATATATAAGTTTTTCCAACTTGTCTTGCTCCTCGTAATATTAAAGGTTTTCTATCTTTATCTTTTTTCCATTTTATTAATTCTTCCATTATTTTTCTATCCATTTGCACCATCTCCTATACATATATTATAACATATATAGTAAATAAATACACGTTTTTTTGTTTGTTTTTTATAATTTTTTCACGTTTTTTTGAGTATATTTATATAAAAAATCACACTTTTCCTTTTGTCTTTTCTTTAAACAACTCCTTAACATCATATTTTTTTGTTTTTTCAAATTCTAACTTAACATCGTTCAATTTCAGTATTTCTTCTATTTTACTTTTTTCTTCAATATTAGCAATATAATTTTTATATAAATTAATTAGTATAGTTTTCGCTTTCCTCGAAATAACTTTATTATTTTCATTATAGATATATATATATTCATTATCTTTATTAGCTTGATAAAACATTATTTTCTCTTGTGGAATCTTCCTATATTCTTCTTTTGGAATATGTCTTAAAATTTCTAAAATTTCAACATAACTACATGGATATGTATTATTGTTCATCTTTAGTCACACCTCTTTCTTTAGTTTGTTCTCTTTGTTCCGCCTCTTCAGTTTCTGTAGATGATATACCATCTCTTAATCCTTGTTCTAGGAAAGTCTTTAATGTAATTTCTCCAATATCATCTTTTTTTCTATTCTTTAAATTCCTAATAATTGTGTTAAATTCATGTTTATCATAATTTTCATGTGTTATCGCATTCGGCAATTCTTCTTCATCTATTTTAGTAATTGTTCTTGTTGATTGCATATCGAACATTGTATCAATATCTGAATATAGCCAATCTTGGCTGGTCTGTTCTGGTGGAATTCCTAAAAAGCTATCTCTAATAGCAACTGCTCTAGTTAAATCTATTGACTTATATCCTTGGTCACCATTTACTATTATCCAAGCATGTGGAAATTCACTTGTTCCCTGTATTTTATGTGCTTCAACACCTATTTTTTCCATAATGGGCAATAAATAATCTGTATAATGTCCACAAACACCATTGTTTATTAATCCGTTTTTTATTTTTGGTGGAAAATTAGTATCCATATTTAAAAAATAATCTATCAATATAGCAGATATATCATAATTTAAAGAATATTGTTTTTCATTCAGTTCTACATCCATTTTTTTATTCTCCAAATCATTCTCTATCTTTTCTATCAGATTGTCTGTATTTTCTGTAACAATATCATTATTTGCTATATGCTTCCCAAGTTCATCTTTTATGTAGTTTCTCAAGTTGTTTTTAAACATTTCATAAGAACCTTGACTTTTCTCTTGTAATTTAAGTATATTTCTAAATATTCTTGAATCTCCTTCTGTAATATCTCGAGTCAAAACTACTCTTGTAATACCTTCTTTATTTAATTTTGATTCTGCTAATCTAAATCCTGCATCCACCTTTGTTACTCTTTCTTGTGCATAACCTTTAACAAACAAATAAGTATAATTGTATTGTACTGTATTCAAAAAATAATTCATAACAAATGCAATTCTCTCATCTTTTGATGAAATTTTCATAGCTTCTGCTATTAACTGTTCAATGTTTTGTATTTGTTCCATTATTTTTAATCCTTTCACTTCTTATTTATTTTTTAATACCTTTAAATTCATTTACAAAATTCTCGATTCTCATAAATATTTTGTTCTATTCCAATATTCACATTATGATATCTTCTATTTCTTTAAAACTCGCATTTTCTGTCAAAACAATATCAAAAGTTGATTTATATAATTCTAAATTTTTGTTAGAAACTCTCTTGCTCCATCACGAAATTGTAACTCTGTTCTTTTTACTGCTTCTTTTATAATCTCATTATCTAAATTTTTTTCATGTAATAAATCTATATATGCTTTGAATCTATATTCCCATGTTTCATCATTTTTATCATGTATTTCATCATATTTTTTTCTAAAGTCTTCTCCTAACAAGTCTGAATAATACAATACTCTCCAACCACTAATGCTATTACCTTTTGTTAAAGTTCTATCAAAATCAATTAAAACATAGAAATTTTCTTTTGTTAATTTTATGACATCTAACTTTTTAAAGTTAATATATTTCATATTCTATCCTTCCAATACTTAATTTATATGACACAATATTATCATAAGTTTATGTATTTTACAATATAAAAAAAGAACTACTAACTTTAAAATCAGTAATTCTTTTGAGCTATTTTCATAACAGATTTTTAATTATTATTATCTTCCAATATTTTCTCCAAATTCACTTTCAATTGTATGATATCTTTTGTTATAATATCCCATATAAAGTTCAGCTTTATTCCTTCATAATCATGAACAATTTTGTTTCTTAAATTTTTTATAATAATCCACTCTATATTTGGATTTTTTTCCATTGTTTCTTTACTTATGTTTTTAACTAATTCACCTATTTGACTAATAGCAAAAACTGTAGCATCTACTTTTTCTTCGTTACTTGAAAATGATTTAAAATCACAACCATCTGTATATTTTAATGCTTTATTTATATATTCTATCATCTTTTTTAATGACATATATTCTTTATTTTTCATATACAACAACTCCTGTTTCTTTTATTTCTTTATCGATTAATGAATTTTCTATTATCTCATATTTTTCAAAACCATCAATTTCTTTTTGTAATTTCTCTTTTATTTGGCATATCAACTTTAATAGTGCAAATCCTTTCAGCTCTGAATTTGTATCTATTATTAAATCTACATCGCTTTTTTTTGTAGCTTTTTGTTTTGCATAAGAGCCAAATAGTATTACTTGATATACTGGCTTATCTTTTAAAAGTTCTTCTAGCATTTTCTTTATTTCTTCAATCGTATATATCTTTTCACTCATAGTATCAACTCCAATCTCCTACTACGTTATTAGTATACCATAATTTTTAATAATTTCATATATCTATTTAATATTTTTACAAAAAAATTACTATCTTACAAGATAAAACAATGATATTTTAAAATTTATATAATTCGAATATAAACGGAAATTTTGTTAGAAATATCTGATAAAATTTTCGAACTAAAATGTGAAAAAATTTTGATTGATATTTCTTTCAAAATTGTAGGAATACCGAGAAGTATATAAATTTTAACAATATCATTGTTTTATACTTAAATATTCTAAAATAACTTGTTTCTAATTTCTATCACAAAAGTAACTGTTACCATGCACAATTCATGGTAAAAGCTACTTTCTTTTGTTCTGTTTGCACATTATAAATTGGTAATAATTTCTGCATTGTGCTTGCTGTTTGTATGGTATTTCCTGTGCTATTATTCGTATTTAGGCTTCCTGCTACACAAAACAGTAACACAACTGTCACAATGGATACCAAGTATGTGTATATTTTTTGCCTGTTCAAGATAAAAAACATGAAAATTCCTCCTAGTTACAGCTATTTCAATTGTATGCTTTTACTAGAAGGAACATGCGGAATTAATTTATTTTTGATTATTTTTAGTTTGACATAACTTTATATGTATGATAATATAAACATAACATTGTTTATGAGGTGAAGAAATGAATCCGCAAACCTTAGCTTTTAAAAAAAATCTAACGGAACAAGCAACTCATAAAAAAGCATCTGGAAAATTAATTATTTTATCTGGAATATCTGGTTCTGGAAAAAGTTTAATTGGTGATATCTTAGTCAATCGTTACAATTACACTTATATTAACAAATATATAACCAGAGATTTAAGAGATGAAGAGAAAAAAGCAATCGATATAGGAAAACCTATAGGGATTCAGCCAGTTATAGGAAAATACAACAAGGCAGATGAAAAGACAAAAAAACAAGCCTTCCTAAATTTAAGATTACCTTTATGTTATGTAAATTACGATAATTATTATGGTTTTTCAAAGGATGAAATTGATCATTACCTTGAAAATGGAAGAGATGTTGTTGTTATTATAAATGATATTGCAGTTATACGTGATTTAAAAAATTTATATAAAGAAAATTGTCTTTGTTGCTATGTACATAGAGCAAATCCTAAAAATAAAGATATTTTTATGGAAATTGCCAAACAACGTGGAGATACTCCTGAAAGTGCAGAAAAAAGATACCAGAAAGCAATTAAAGACTTTGATAGATATACCAATAATATTTCTTTATACGATTACACTATATTAAATACAGATAATGATACTCAAAAGCTTTCACAAATATTACAAGACTTGACAACTAGAAACGCAAAAAGAGTACAAACAGAAAAATCAGTCAAACAAGGAAGTAATCCAAAAATATATATTTTTATCGGAAATCCTGGTTCTGGAAAAGATAAAGCATTAGAAACCATAAGAGTTCAAGGTATCCTACATTCTATTATTATGCCAAAACATACTACTAGAGCCAGAAAAGACGATGATGGTGAGGAAATGATTTGTCTTGGAGATGAACTATTTGATATGGATTCTTGTGATTTAACCTATATCAACTATGGCAATACTTATGGCATTAATATGCAAGAATTACATGAAAGAATAGAAGATGGTATTTCATCTAGTCTTGTTGTTAGTAATGCAGAGGCTATCAAGAAATTAAAAGAAGAATTTCCGAATGAATTAGTTACCATATACATACATGGTCTATCTAAAGAAGAATATATCTTACAGCAAAAAGACCATTTAGAAGATGAATATGTAAAAAATCGTTTAGAGAAATATGACCAAGCTGATGAACTTTATTATAATCAAGGGTTAGAATTCAATCATGTAATGATTGATAATGGTGATTTAACCGATTTAAAGCTTCAAATTGATAATATTATGAGATATTACGAAGAAGGTAGAGATTTCTCTATGGATAAAATAACTAGATACTTAGAAACAGCTCATCGATATTTAGAGAAATATCAAAGAAATATAACAGATACAAACTATGTAAAGGAGTGATTTATTTTATGAGTCAAGAATTAATCGATGTTTTAGATGAAAATGGCATAAAAACAGGAGAAATTTTACCAAGAGAGGAAATTCATAAAAAAGGGTTATGGCATAGATCGATAGTTGTTGCCATTATTAACGATAAAAATGAAATTCTTTTACAACAAAGAGCAGAACAAAAAGATAAAAATGCTGGTATGTGGGACATTTCTGTAGCTGGACATATTTCAACTGGACAAGATGCCTTATCAGCAGCAGCAAGAGAAATCAATGAAGAAATTAGTATTAGTTTAGGATATCATGTTGATATTAAATCATTTCGCTATATGTTTTCTTATCGCACCCAACAAAAATTCTCGAATCACTTTATTGAAAATCAATTTTATGATTTCTTTATCCTTAGAAAAGAAGACCTGGATATCAACAAAATTAAAATGCAAGAATCCGAAGTACAAGCTATTAAATTGGTTTCTATTAATGAATTAATGGACATGCGTGATAAAAATATAATAGTAGAAAGAAAAGCTGTATATGATGAATTAATAAATTATTTACATAGATATTAATACTTTATTTTAGAAAATTGGTTATTGGTAACCAATTTTTTTAATTTACTAGACAAATTCTTTCAACTTTCTACATTTTTCTTCATATGATATATAAAGTAACTTAAAAGTTACAAGAAAGAAAGGAATGATAAAAATGGATAATAAAAAGCCTTTTTGTCCAGTTCTAGACGTTGATGGCGTAATTTCAGGAGGAAAACAATTTGATTTAGATATAACTTTACCAGAAGACAATCGTGACGTTATTTATGGAGTTGTAAAAAATTGTTTTAAAGAGCCAGTATGTAATGCTGTTGTTAAATTAGTGGAAGTTGTTTGCGAGCATGGTAAAGAAGAAAGAAGACCAATCGGTCACACTTTCACAGATAAAGAAGGAGAATTTGTATTTGGACCTCTTTGTCCTGGTAAAGAATACGCTCTTCAAATCTGGGTAAATGATACCAAAAAAATCAAAATTTGTGCTAAATGTCATCATGAAGGAAAATGTTTAAAAGGCGACAAATGCGATAAATGTGATTGTTTTATCGATGACTGTGACAAGTGTGATAAATGTGAAAAACATGAAAAAGAAGAATGTTGCGAAAAACCTGAATGTAAATAATTAAATGCTACCCAATTTCGAAAAATTGCCAAAAAGGAAAACCCTTTTTGGCAATTTCAATTTTTACATCATACCCATTTTCTTGGCAAATTGTTTTCCTTTTTTCATTAGTTTTTTCTTATTCATCACATCAGATTCTGCATACATCATCATTAATCCAGTTGTAATCAATCCACCAATCATAACACCTTTAACAAATTTCATTTTATTCACCTCCAACAGTTGCTATTAAAATATTTTTATATTTTTAGTTTCTCTCTTTTTTGTCATTTTTATACTGTTTTTTATATAATTTAAAAATGGAATATATTTCATGAATTGCTACAATTGCTAGAAAACCACCAAAACATTTCTTTAAAATTTGTACATCTGTATGAATGGATATATTAGCACCTATAATAGCACCCAAAATGCCAAATACAGATATAAAAATAGCCAACTGAGTATCAATATTTTTATTTTTCAAATTTACGATAATTGCTACAATCGAAGTGGGAATAAAAAAAATTAAATTAGTTGCTTGTGCGACATGTTGCTCCACTCCCATCAAGAAAGAAAGGAGAAAAATTAAAATGGTTCCTCCTCCCATTCCTGTTCCACTTACAATTCCTGATACCAATCCTATCAATATTTCTGACATTTTTCCTCCAAAATCAAGTTATCATTTTATAAGACACATAAATTAAAAAAATAGTAAAAGCTATTTTTAATACTTTTTCTGGTAATCTTTTTAATAACTTAGCACCAATATATCCCCCTATGGCTCCGCCTATAGCACATAAAATAGCTACTTTCCAGTCAATAAAATTTCCTTTATAATAGAAAAAACTACTCGTTATTACCATTGGTAAAATACAAAAAACAGAAGTCCCTCTTGCTTTTGTATCATCAACATCTAATAGGTAAATAAAAGCTGGCACTAATATCATACCTCCACCTGTTGAAAATAGACCACTTACAATTCCGGCTAACAATCCAATTATCACTTTTTTTATCATAATAAAAACCTACTTTTTAGTAGGTTTTCCATTTTTGTTTATTTTATTCTGGATTATAGTATTTCGTTCCTAGCATCTTATCTGGCAAATATTGTTGTTCTACTTCATGTCCCGGAAAATCATGTGGATATAAATATCCTTCACTATATCCTAATTCCTTCATTTTTTCGATTGGTGCATTTCGAATATGCATTGGAATTTCCCCTGTATCTTTTGTTGCCACATCTTCTAAAGCCTGGTTAATTCCTAAATAAGTAGCATTTGACTTTTTAGACGTTGCCACATATACAGCTGCTTCTGATAATAAAATTCTTGCCTCTGGCATGCCTATCATATGAATGGCTTGCATGGCTGAATTAGCTACAACTAAAGCATTTGGATTTGCCATTCCCACATCTTCTGAAGCACATATTACAATTCTTCTTGCTAAAAATAATGGGTCTTCTCCTCCATTCAATGCTCTTGCTAAATAAAATATCGTGGCATCTGGGTCAGAGCCTCTCATCGATTTGATAAAAGCACTAATATTATCATAATGCTCCTCCCCATTTTTGTCAAAAATAGCTTTTCTGTTCTGAATACTGTTTTTAATTACCTCATCTGTTAAATGTATCCAACCATCTTCTCCGTATTGGCGTCGTTAAAGTTGCCACTTCCAATCCATTCAATGCTGTTCTTACATCTCCATTGCTAATTGCTGCTATTTTCTGTAAAGTCTCATCTTCTATTTTAATATTGTATTCTCCTAGTCCATCTTTTCTTTCTAGTGCATTTTTTAATACTTGATAAATATGTTGTTCGGTTAATGGTTCTAATTTAATGACCATTGACCTTGAAATTAACGCTTTATTTACTTCAAAATAAGGATTTTCTGTGGTTGCTCCAATTAAAATAACCGTTCCATTTTCTACAAAAGGAAGCAGAGCATCTTGTTGTAATTTGTTAAATCTATGAATCTCATCAATAAATAAAATACTTTTTCCAGTAGGATTTAACATGAAATTTTTAGTTTCTTCTACTACTTTTTTGATGTCTGCTACTCCTGAAGTTACCGCATTCATTTTGTAAAATTTATATTGGGTCGTTTCGCTGATAACTCTTGCTAATGATGTCTTTCCACATCCGGGAGGACCAAACAAAATAATACTAGATAACCTATCTGCTTTTATGGTTCGATATAATATCTTGTCTTTTCCTATCACATGTTCTTGTCCTACATATTCTTCAAGGGTTTTAGGTCTCATTCGGTAAGCGAGTGGTTCATTACTGTTCATAGTTGGTCTCCTTTCATGATTTTTGGGATGCCCTTATCTGTGCTAGCATGAAGCGAGCTTACAGATAAGGAATACCGACAATTACAATCCTAAAAGATTTAATCCTTTTTTGATTAATTCTTCTGTTGATAATTCATTTTTATCTAATTTAGCAAATGCTTTTTCAATTTCTTTCTTATTATATCCTAATACTTGAAGGGCTGCCATAGCTTCTGCTACTTTGTTATTATTATCAATTGCTACTTGTATTTTTTCCTCTGCTTCTGATTTCTTCTTTGCCTTGCTATTGACTTGTGCATTTATTTTCTCAATTTGTTGTTCTTTTGTTATTTTATCTTTTAGTTCTAAAATGATTCTTTGTGCTGATTTCGCTCCAATTCCTGGTATCTGGGTCAATGTCTTGACATCTTCTGAAATAACAGCTAGTGCAAATTCAGAAGGTTCACACACAGCTAACATGGTTAGTGCTGTTTTTGCACCTACACCGCTTACACTGATTAGTAATTCAAACATTTTTAGTTCTTCTAATGTATTGAAACCAAATATACTGATGTCATCTTCTCTTACTTTATAATAAGTGTGTACTTTTACTGTTTCTCCTATATTTCCTAGTTTTTCAATTCCTACCTCTGACATGAATACCTTGTACCCTAATCCTCCTACGTCAATTACAACGTACCCTGTCATTTTCATTTCTATCGTTCCTTTGATATATGCTAACATGGTCTCATTTCCTTCCTAATTAATTTTTACAAAACCGTTGACAAATAAAATAAAATGTTTTATAATTAAGTAGAAAAGTAAGAACCACAAAATGTGGTTGCCGATTATACTATGTAGATACATCTCTAACCAGCACGCAGAGATGTGTTTTACGTTATTTGCTTAATATATGTACAAGTACACTTATTAAGGCAAATGTGATAATAGTTTCTATTATAAGTGAAACAAATAGTAATTTTATAATTTGTAGTAATATCGCTGTTTCTATCATACACACCACCTCCTATTCTATTTAGGGGATGGCAACCACATTCTGCTTATTCTTACTTTCTAGAATTATTATATAAATATTTACTTATTAAGTCAATAGTATTTTCTTATTTTTTAAAATTTATACATCATATAAATATGTTGCTTCTAAATCTGCTTCGTGTGTTAATAAAGCAATCGGATATTTCTTATAGCTACTTCCAATTGCATTGTAGTTTTCTTTTGGTTCTGTATACCCCATATGCCAACGAATCGAATATTTTTCTTCTGGCGTTAATTTCATATATTCAGTTATCATCATAACTGATTTTTCGCCATGTCCATATGGTATGGTGTCATCTACTGTATAATATGGTACTTTCTCCCATACTCCTAATGCGTTTTTCGCATTCCTATAATCTACTTTATAAAAATTCGTTTTACAAATATCATGCAACAGACCAATAATGATAATAGATTCTTCTGGTATGTCAATTGGCATTACACAATTTTCTACTTTATGTTTTAAAATTTCATATACTTTTAAACTGTGTTCTACCAACCCTCCTTCATGGTCACCATGAAATCTAGTGCTAGCTGGTGCTACAAAGAAATCTGATTTTTCTAGAAAGCTGATTAGTTCTTCTATTCCTTCTCTTTTTACGGTTTTTAATAATTCTAAAAATTGTTCTTTCATTTTTTATTCCCTTCTTTAATTTTCTTTTTCTATTATATAAATACTTAATTTAAAAGTCAAGTATTTGTCGAATTTTTGTTTTGTGTTATATAGATATAATATAAAAATAAAATTTTCACATATTTAAAAGATGATTTGTCAAAAATATATACAAAATCATCTTTTTTTGAATTTAGTTAGTTATATTAAATTGGAATATAGGAAACAGAATAAAAGTAGAATTATTGAATAATAAAAAACCAGAATATGGAAAACAAGTAATAAAAGAATTGAGCAAAAAACTGATTAGAAATTATGGTAGGGGTTACAGTAGTTCAAACTTATATAGAATGTTGCAATTAAATGAATTTTTTGAAGATTTTGAAAATTTCGCGACACTGTCGCAAAAATTAAGTTGGTCACATTTTATTGAAATTGTAAAAATGGATACTGATATTAAAAGAAAATTCTATGCAACAATGTGTATAAACGAGCATTGGTCTGTTAGAACATTAAGAGAAAGAATAGGTTCAGCATTATTTGAGAGAACAGCTATATCTAAAAAGCCAGAACAAACAATCATAAATGACTTACAATTATTAAATAATGAAAATAAAATGACAACTGACTTATTTTTTAGAGATCCATACATACTAGATTTTTTTAGAACTAAAAGATACTTATAGCGAAAAAGATTTAGAAAATGCAATTATTAGTGAATTAGAAAAATTTATTTTAGAAATGGGAAATGATTTTGCATTTTTAGCTAGACAAAAGAGAATTACAATAGATGGTAGGGATTTTTACATAGATTTATTATTTTATCATAGAAAGTTGAAAAGATTAGTAGTTATAGAGTTAAAATTAGATGAATTTAAACCTGAACATAAAGGACAGGTAGAATTATATTTAAAATGGCTAGATAAATATGAGAAAGCAGAAGGAGAAGAATCACCAGTAGCTATTATATTATGTGCTACTAAAAGTGATACAATGGCAGAATTATTGGAATTGGATAATAGCGGTATACATGTTGCCCAATATCTTACAAATTATGTACCAAAAGAATTGCTAGAGGAAAAGTTTTTGTCGAGTATAAAAAATGCAAAAATACAATTAGAACAGAGAAATAAAAAAGAAGAGAAAGATTAATTTTGAAGAGGGTGTCCTAAAATAGGAACCCTCTATGATTCTATCTTATTGAAAAATTCTTAATTCTCTCCATTGCTTCGATTGAATTTTCTTTTGTACCAAAAGCTGTCAATCTAAAATAACCTTCTCCATGTGTTCCAAATCCGCTTCCTGGTGTTCCCACTATATTTGCTTCTTGCAAAAGTTTATCAAAAAACTCCCAAGACGTCATACCTTGTGGTACTTTTAACCAAATGTAAGGAGAATTAATACCTCCATAAACAGTAAATCCTGCTTCCTCCAAGCCATTCTTAATAATTTTTGCATTTTCTAAATAAGCTTGAATATTTTCTTTAATTTGTTTTTTCCCTTGTTCTGAATAAGTTGCCTCTGCTGCTCTTTGCACCACATAAGATACCCCATTAAATTTTGTACAGGTTCTGCGATTCCATAATTGATTAAAACCTATTTCTTTTCCTTGTTTGGTATAACCTTTTAATGCTTTTGGAACTACAACATAAGCACATCTAACACCTGTAAAACCTGCTGTTTTAGAAAAACTTTTAAACTCAATAGCAACCTCTTTAGCTCCTTCTATTTCATAAATAGTATGTGGTATATTATCCTCTGTGATAAAAGCCTCATAGGCAGCATCATATAAAATAACAGATTGATTTTCTTTGGCATAATTAACCCATTTTTTTAACGCTTCCTTATTTAATACGGTTCCTGTTGGATTATTCGGAAAACATAGATAAATCATATCTACTTTTTCTTTTGGTAATTCTGGTATAAAATTATTTTCTGCTGTTACTGGTAAATACGTAATATTTCTTCCAGACATAATATTGGTATCCAAATAAACTGGATAAACTGGGTCAGTAATAGCAACTTTATTGTCTTGTGCAAAAATATCTACGATATTACCGCAGTCACATTTTGCCCCATCTGATACAAAAATCTCATCTTCTGCAATCTCTACTCCTCTAGCTTGATAGTCATTTTCCACAATTGCTTTTCTTAAAAATTCGTAACCCTGTTCTGGTCCATACCCTTTAAATCCTTCTGGTGTTCCTATCTCATCTACTGCTTTGTGCATTGCCTCTAGACAAGCTGGTACAATTGGTTTAGTAACATCACCAATTCCTAATTTTATTATTTTTTTATCTGGGTTTTCTTCTGTGAATTTAGCCACTTTTTTGGCTATATTTGAAAATAAATAACTATCTTGTAATTCTAAAAAATTCTCATTAATAAAACTCATCATTTCCTCCTATCGGGATTTGGAGACGTCCTTAAAATCCCTATTTAAATTTCTCCTTCAAATACAGTGACCGCTGGTCCTGTCATATATACATGATTATCCTCTTTATTCCATTCAATCTCTAAATCTCCTCCGAAGCAATTCTACATAAGCATGTCGAGTGGTTAATCCATTCAAGCTACAAGCAACTAATGTAGCACAAGCACCAGTTCCACATGCTAGGGTTTCTCCTGCTCCTCTTTCCCAAACTCTCATCTTGATATGTTTCTTATCTAGAATTTCTATAAATTCTACATTTGTCTTATTGGGAAATACAGAAGCTACTTCCAAAATTTTGCCATATTTTTCGATATTAAAATGAGAAACATCTTCCACCACTGTAATAGCATGTGGATTTCCCATAGATACACAAGTCAAAGTAAATTTCTTATCTAACGATTTTACTTTTAAATTTTGTACTGGCTCTTCAATTGCCATAACTGGTATCTTTTCTGGCGCCAAAATAGGTTCCCCCATATCTACTTTAATGGTTTCTACTCTATTATTGGTTACATTTAATTTTAAAGTTTTGATACCAGCTAATGTTTCAATTGTTACCATTGTCTTATCCGTTAGTCCTTTGTCATATACAAATTTTCCAACACAACGTATGCCATTTCCACACATTTCTGCTTCGCTTCCATCAGAATTAAACATTCTCATTTTAAAATCTGCTACCTCACTTTGACAGATTAAAATAAGACCATCTGACCCAATTCCAAAATGCCTATCACTAACCATTTGAGCTAGTGATGATTCATTTTCTATCTTTTGATGAATGGCATCCATATACACATAATCATTCCCTAACCCCTGCATTTTTGTAAATTTTAACATTTTTTCACCTCTTCATGATATCTCATCGTCTAGTATTCTATCATATGCGAATTTCTTTGTAAAGAACCATTTATATTTAAGTTTCGGCTTTTTTGCAAGTTTCCCTGCTAGGTGGCATTTGGTATTAAAAAGCATTACAGATTTTGGATAAGCTAAGCTTTCGCAGAAAATCTATTTGTATAAAATGAGCCTCTTTCACGTTCAAATACGAATTCCTATATTTAGAATAAATAATGAATGTGACTGAAATAAAATTAGAAATTCTTAGATTGTTTTTTGGAAAGAGTTCATCTATTGATGGAAGGGTGCCAAAAAACAATCTTAGAATTTCTTGTTTTATGTAGGAAGCCGAATTATTTATGAAAAATATAGGAATTCATATTTGCCTTGAACATCCCTCATTTTATACAATAAGATTTTCTAACTACAAGCTTAGATACACAAAATCTTTCATTTATTTTTAATACCAAATGCCACCTAGCAGGGAAAGTTGCAAAAAAGTCGAAACTTAAACCATTTATATCTTAATTTTTTATGAATTCTATTCCTTTGTGTAACTTTTTGTTATATAATGAAAACAGAAGAGAGGTAACTATGAAATTATTTAAAAAATTATTAATTATCTTATTAATTCTATTTATATTAATAGCAAGTTTTGCCTTTATAATTGGTTTTAGCTATTACTCAAACGCTTTAAAAGAAAAGCCCTTAATCGCTCGTGTAGAAGCAGTAACCAATCAAGAACATTACATTTCCTTTGACCAATTACCAAAAGATTATATTCATGCTGTCATTGCTACAGAAGACCATAGATATTATGAACATGGAGCCATTGACCCAATTGGAATTGCTCGAGCCTTTTACACCAATATTCGAGATGGTGAATTTGATGAAGGTGGTAGTACCATTACACAACAAGTTGCCAAAAATGTTGTGTTTCATCAAGATAAAACATTAATCCGAAAACTAGGAGAAATTTTTGCTGCCTATGATTTAGAGAAACATTATAGTAAAGATGAGATTTTTGCTTTGTATGTCAATTCTTCCTACTTTGGAGATGGCTACTATGGTATCTATGATGCCAGCATGGGATATTATAAAAAAGCACCAAAAGATTTGACCTTATCAGAAGCCAGTATGTTAGCTGGTGTTCCAAATGCTCCTTCTGTATATAGCCCAACGGTTAATCCAGACTTAGCAAAAAAACGTCAAAAGCACGTTTTAAATAGAATGGTAGAATATAATTATATTACACAAGAAGAAGCCAATCATGTGTGGGACATGGGGACGTAGATAATGTCCCTAATCATTTTTTCTTACTCTCATCATATATTTAGATTACAGGTGATGACATGAAAGTTTTTATTTTAAACAAGAAAATCTTATTTTTTATTTGCCTTTTTACCGTACTCTTTACTTCCTTATTTTTCTATTTAAGCAATCCTTTCTCCTTTGCTATCGAATTAACCACAAATAGTGTGATAGATGAAACTTTACACGAAAAAGTAGCTAGTTTAACAAAAAAAGAAGAAAAAATTGCCTATCTAACCTTTGATGATGGACCCACCGTAAAAGCCACTGGAAAAACATTAGACATTCTAAAAGCAGAAGATATAAAAGCCACCTTTTTTGTGGTTGGTAAACATGTAAAAGAGAATCCCGAATTGGCAAAAAGAGCCTATGAAGAAGGACATTATCTAGCAAATCATGGTTATCATCACAACAACAAAAAATTATATCAAAGTGCTGAAAGCTTTATTTCTGAAATAAAAAATACTGACATAGAAATTGGAAAAGCAATTGGTGTTGAAAATTATTGTTCTCATGTCTTCCGCTTTCCAAATGGTTATATGTCCTCTCATTATAAAACAAAGAAAAAAGAAGCCGTTAAGCTTCTTTCTGAAATGAACTATACTTATATTGATTGGAATTGCCTCAATAATGATTCTGTTAAAAAATACAGCAATAATCAATTACTCAAAAACCTAAAAAAATCAGCTAAAAATAAAGGTACTTTAGTTGTTCTAATGCATGATACATCTGATGTAAACGATACGCCTTCTATTTTAAAAGATTCCATTGATTATTTAAGAGAACAAGGCTATGAATTTAGAAATTTTTATGACTTGCTGTAGGGACACGGGGATGTAGATGAGGACATGGGGACGTAGATAATGTCCCAACCAAAAAGGTTAGGGACATTATCTACGTCCCCATGTCCTCATCTACATCCCCATGTCCCCAGTCTTCTACAAAACAACTTCTATTTCATAAACATTTCTACTACCATCTAATTTTATAAAATTATCCACCTCATTGCCATTTAAAAATACTTTACTAGTACCAGCTTCAAAACCATTTTTACTATTTGGATTTTTAACCATAATATTATACATACTTTCTCTCCATTGATATTTCATTTGATACTCTTTCCAATCCTTTGGAATGCATGGTTCTATTTTTAAATAGCCTTCTTCAATCTTAAGCCCCAATAAATTTTCAATTCCTGCTTTGTAATACCAACTTGCTGAACCAGTATACCATGTCCAACCTCCACGTCCTGCTAAGTTTCCTGTTCCATAAATATCGGCTGGTATGACATAAGGTTCTACTTTATATTTGCTACTAGCCTCTTTCGTTCTGGCATGTTCAATCGGGTTAATCATACGGTATAATTCTAAGGCTTTATCGCCAAACCCTAACATGGCTTCTGCAATAATGACCCAAACGGAGCTATGTGTGTATTGACCACCATTTTCTCTCACGCCTGGTAAATACGCCTTAATATATCCTGGCTCTAACTTACCTTTTTCAAAAGGAGGGTCTAATAATTTAATAATTCCATTTTCTCTGTCAATTAAATGCTTTTCTAAACTTTCCATAGAAATATATTTTTTGTCATTATCACCTGCTTTTGAAATAACACTCCAGCTTTGGGCAATACTATCGATTCTACACTCTTCATTCTCCATACTACCCAATACATTACCATCATCCATAAAAGCTCTCTTATACCATCTTCCATCCCATCCATTCGTATTCAATGCTTTTTTTAATTGATTTCTAATTTCCTCATATTTTTGAGCTAATGTTTCATCTTCCTTTTCTCGACAAATTGATACAAAATTTTCTAATATCCAGCTCAAGAAAAATCCTAACCAAACACTTTCCCCTTTTCCTTTGTTGCCTACGGTACTAAAGCCATCATTCCAGTCTCCTGAACCAATTTTAGGAAGACCATTCTCTCCAAAATCTAAGCTTCTTTCAATGGTTTTAATACAATGCTCGTAAATGCTTCCTTCTTTTTTGCTTGGCAAATATTTTTCATATCGTTCATCTTGTCCCTCTTCTAAAGGAACTCCCTCTAAATAAGGTGTTTTTATCTCTAAAATACTTTTATCTCCTGTAAAATTAATATATTCTATCACTAAATAAGCCAACCACAATAAGTCATCTGAAAATCTCGTTCGAATTCCTCTTTGATTTTGGTCATGCCACCAATGTTCCACATCTCCCTCTATAAATTGATGCTCACTATGCTTCAAAATTTGTTGTTTCAAAAGTTTTGGGTCCAAATATTTTAGTCCTAGCGTATCTTGTAACTGGTCTCGGAAGCCAAAGGCTCCTCCTGATTGATAATACCCCGTTTTACCCCATAATCTACTATTGATAATTTGATAAGCTATCCAGCCATTTAGTAAAATATTAGTTGACTCTAAAGGAGTATAAACTTGTAACCTTCCTAAAAATTCCTTCCAATAACTTTTTACCTCATTCAATTCTTGCTTACAATTTGCCAGTTTTTGATATTTGTACGCCATATTTTTACAATCGATACTATCTTCTTCTGCTCCTAAAATAAGAGAAATTTCCTTACTTTCAAAACTCTCTAAATCAATTTCAATTTCAAAAGCCACACAAGGTTTTTTCCCTAAAGCATCTTGATTATTAAGTGATACTTTTTTTAGGGCTTGTGGTGCATGAATGCCACCTTCTCCTAAGAAGAAATTTTTATCACCTGTATAAGATTTAATCTTTTCACTAGAAGAAATATAAACTCTTGTCTTTTCCATATCTTCTCGGTATAAATTTCTTGCTTGTATTACATTACTATTTCTATCAAAATCTAAGTGAATATAACCATTGGTTTTGATTTCATCTTCCCCAATTACTGGCTTGATATAATAATATAATTTCAACTTTTTTCGGTTTGGTGTTGTATTCTTTACATTCAGAATTCCAATTTTACAGCTATCTTCTTTCGGAACAAAAACCTCTAATTCTTGTTCCATTCCATTACTTTTATGAATATATTTACAATAACCAAAACCATAAATAATATTATAATTTCTATCATCTGGCATTGGGTTTAATCCCAATGACCAAGCTTTTTGTGTCTCTTGGTCTTTTAGATAAATAATTTCAGACGGGATATCATAGCATGGATTATTTTGCCAACTTGATACACGATTTAATCTACAATTTTGATACCAAGTATAACCACCCATATTTTCTGTTACAAGAGTTCCAAATTTCTCATTTGCCATAATATGACTCCACACAGTAGGTAATCTATTCCCTTTGTTGACTTTCACAAGATATTCTTTTCCGTCTTCTGAAAATCCGCCATATTCATTATAATATTTTAAAACCTCATGATTTGCCAAAATATCTATATCGTCATTGCTTTCTTCTGTCATTTGTGGATTTTGTATTTCTTCTCCAATGGTTTTATTATTTTCTAAATAACTTTCTTCTAACTCTTTGATATTATTTTTTAATCCACCCTTATCACTATCAATGATAATAGTTGCTAAAAATTCCAATAATGCAATATCCTTTTTATCAATTTCTTCTTTATTTAAAGTGAAAATTCCACCTTTTTGGTTTTTTAAATATCCCATTTGATGATTTAAAATACTACTTTCAATTTCCTCTTTTACATAATTTTCATAGCTGTGTTTTTCTTCATCTAAAATGACAATTTCTGTTTCCACACTTTTCATCCTAAAAAATTCATAGGCTTTTAGCATTTCTTTTATGACATAACTATCATTTACATTTCTCACCTTTAATAAAATAATAGGTAAATCTCCTGATATTCCATATTTCCACAAATCACTTTGATGATAGTTTATCCATGTGTTTTTGTTCTTTAACAGTTGTGCTTTAATTGGATTATGAAAAACAAGATAAGATAACATTTTTTGATAAATTGCGATATCGCTTCCCTTTCTGCTTAAATACCTACTTTCTGCTTCTACTCTTGCTTTTGACAATTCAAATTCTTTTCTTACATTTTCAGTAGACTGATATTTCTTAATATTTTCTATTACCTTTTCTTTGTCTTCATGCACTGCTAAAATAAAATCTATTGTTACTTTTTCTTGAGGCTTCACTTTTATAGTTCTTTTTAAAGCCACAATTGGTTCGGTTACTAATCCAATTTTTTTAGATAATGGAATCGAATTTTCTGCCATATAAGGAATTCCCAAATTTCCTCTTCCGATAAACTTTTCTTTGTCTGTTTCGTATTCAAAATCCCCAATTGTCTCACTATTTGTGGATAAGTTAGCTCCTAAATATAATTTTGTTTCCTTTGCTTCTCTATTTTTTCTTTCTATGATAATACTGTTGGTTTCTTCGTGTAATTTTTGAATCAAAAACAAATTATTGAAAACTGGATGAGCGTAATCTTGTTCTTTGTTTGACAATACTGGTTCAAAATAACAGGTCACCTCTAAAATTTCTTCTTCATTTCCCTCATTTTCTAATAACATTCTTCTTAACTCAACTGGTTGGTTGGAGGCCACTGTTGTTTTTATCTTTGTCTTGATATTTCCATTTACAATTTCCTGTTCGTTTTTATCTGGCATAAAACTAATTTGATATTGACTTTCTTTGCTTCCAGGATAAGAATAATTAGAGGTCCATATTTTTTTGGTCTTAATATTTTTAATGGCAAAGAAAATACCTTGTGGATAATCTTCTGTTGTTTTAAAACGGTTCATGTAAATATTTTTATATTTACTCATACCCTGACCTTTTTGATTCATGGCTATTACATAATTTTCATTGGAAATAAAGTTTCCTGTAATTAGCCTTTCATCTATCTTTTTATAAGTGGTTTGAACATAATTTTCATAATCTTTATATTTCAATTTTTCAATTTTCTCCTTTTTCTCTTTGGTTATAATGGAGGTCTCTGGCATAGTTTCTTGTAACAAAATACTAACTGCTGCTATTTCAGGATTTTGCATAAATCTTTGTTGTAAAATATTATGACAAAATAAATTATTGATACTAAGCAAAATTAGCCCTTGATGATGTGCCATATACGTTTTTACAACAGCTGAATTTTTTCCTTTTTCTACCCTTTCTGGTGTATAATCAATGGATTCATAAAATCCAAATTTATCATACATTCCTTCTTTTTCTAAGCATTTTAGATTTTTAATTTCTTCTTTTGGCATTTCATTAATAGCCAAAATTCCTCCATAACTAGATACCACCATCTCGTCTGCTAATCCTCTTTTTAATCCTAACCAAGGTGTACCAAAAGCTTTATATTGATAATTCCCTTGTAAATCTTTCAAATTAAAGGCTGCTTCTGAAATTCCCCAAGGTATGTTTAATTTTTGGCTGTATTCCATTTGTGTTTTAATTAAAAATTTACAAGATTCATCTAAAAGGCTACCTTCATATTTTGGAATATTAATATTAGGCATTAAATATTCAAAAGCTGTTCCTGACCAAGAAATAAGGCCTTTGTATTTACCTAATGTGGTTAAGGTTCTGCTTAAATGATTCCAATGTCTACTTGGCACATCTTTTTTCGCAATGGCTACTAAACTTGCTTGTCTTGCCTCTGAAGCCAATAAGTCATAATAAGAATCTGTTAATCGATTTTCCTCTATATTAAAACCAATCGAAAAAATTTGTTGTTCTTCATTGTATAATAAACGAAAATCTGTATTTTCAATCATTTGCTCGATTGAATTTCTAAGAGTTTTTAATTGTTCTAATTGTTTTTTCGAATTGTCTACCGCTTTAGCATCCTCTGATAGCAAGGTAAGCTTTTCTTTTTCCCTTAAAAAAGCCTTGGTTACATATAAGTATCCCACAAAATTCCCACTATCAACCGTTGATACATACTTTGGATTTAAAGGTTCTTTTGTTTGAATATGATACCAATTATAAAGATGTCCGTTCCATTTGTCTAAACTTTCTATAGAAGCAATCATTTTACCTAATAAATCTAATGCCTTCTCTAACGTAATATATTGTAAATCACAAGCTGAAATAACAGCTAATAACGATAATCCTATATTGGTGGAAGAGGTTCTTGGCACTATTTTTTCTTTTCGGTCTTCTTGGTAATTATCTGGTATTAGATAGTTGTTTTCTTCTATTAAGTAAGTTTCGAAAAAATCCCACGTTCTTTTTCCAATTTCTAAGACATATTCTCTTTCATCTTTACTTAATTTTTCAAGTGCTTTTTCTTTTTTTATCTCTTTACTTACATACCACATAACAGCTGGTGTAAAAGTCCACCATAAACCTAATAAAATGCCAGCTATATTCTCTTTTAGTAATCCTAGACCAATGGCAACAATACCTGCTAACACATTCATTGCCATTTGATTAAAATAAGAAATCCAATCTGATTTTGCTTGTTTTTCTGCTTCTTCTGAAGTCGTCCATTCCAAAAGATGTTGATGGGTAATCATAACCCTTGCTAATGTTTTTACAATGGCTTTTGCTGAAACATACGCTTTGTAAGGTAAACAACCCAAAGTAATAATTGCTCGTAATAGGCTTCCTTTTATTCCTGAAATTTTAGGAGTAAATGTTTTTTGTTTTTCTTCTCCCTCTTTTCTAAATACGCCATAATTCAATAATTCCAATAAATAAGGAAAAATAGATACTATTAGCATCATGCCAATTCCTAAATACATTGTTTTTGCTTCTAAAATACCTAATACTGTACAATAAAGGATAGCAATTATGATACTTATTTCTAGTAAACTTCTCCTTAAGTTATCGAATATTTTATATTTCGAAAGTAAAGAAAGAGGATTTTGCCCACCTAACCATCTTGTAATCTGCCAATCTCCTCGTATCCATCTAGAAAGTCGATTCATAAAACTATTGTACTTTGTTGGATATCCATCCATTAGCATAATATCAGACACCAAACCACATCGTAAATAATTTCCTTCTAATAAATCATGACTTAATACCGTATTTTCTGGAATCTGACCTTCTAATACTTTACTATAAATTTCTAAATCATAAATTCCCTTTCCTGTAAAAATACCTTCTTGAAAATTATCTTGATACGTATCTGATATAGCATTGGTATAAGAATCGATTCCCCCTGCTCCTGCAAATATTTTAGTAAACAGAGTTTGATAGCTGACCGTTAAATTTACACCAATTCTTGGTTGCATGATTCCATATCCATCTACTACTATATTTTTTTCTTTGTCTAAAACTGGCTGATTTAAAATGTGTGCCATAGCCCCTACTAATTCAAACGCAGAATTTAAAACCAAATCGGTATCAGCGTCCAAAGTAATGATATATTTTATTTTTTCTTTTGGTTGCTTTTCTAAAGTGTTGATTCTAAATGGATTTCTGATTTTTCCTAATAGATAATCATTAAATTGTGTCATCATTCCTCTTTTTCGTTCCCAACCTAGATAAGCACCCTCTTTTTCATTCCACACACGTTTTCTATAAATAAAACTAAAAATCGGCATTTTATTTTCGTCTTGTTTATATTTTTCATTGAAAAGCTCGACTAGTCTTTCTCCCTCTTGCATAACCTCTGTGTCAAACTCCTCCTGTCGTTTGTCACTCTCGCTACAATCGCCAAGCAAAGTAAAATAAATGTTATCCGATTGATTCGCCAAATAAAATATTTCTAGTTTTTTCATTAATTCTTGTACTTTTTCTTTGGATTTTAAAATAGTTGGAATGATTACCATCGTTTTATGTTGTTCATCAATTCCATGAGAAAAATCTAATTTGGGTATTGGATTAGGTTTAACAACCTTGCTCAAAATATATTGTATCAACTGTATTGCCACTTCTGAGGCTGGTATCAAAAATAAAACAAAACTTAACACATTAAATTGAATGAGACTGCTAATGCCAAGTGATACTAAGATACTAAAAGCACCAATTCCTAATAAATAAGCCCTTGTTTTATCTTTTGGACTCATTTGTCTGCTGGTCTTATATTGTAATATATCATATAACTGGTTAATTCCCCTATCGATTAAGTAATATCCAATATGACCTCTCTTATCCTGTGCTTTGGTATCTTGGGCTAATTCTAATGCTTTTCTCGCAATATAGATTTCTGAAATTTTTGTCTTTTTGGCTATTTCTTTAATTTTGTTTCGATAATATTCCTTTGTTTTATCGTCCATTTTTTCATAGATATGACTTGGGTCTTGTCTTAAGATTTCTTCTACTCCGTTGATTTTTTCAAATATTTCTAAAAAGTTAATTCTTTGAATTTTTTTCATACTAGTGATACTATTCCCAATGGAAACTTTTCTAACAGCAATGTCAAAATGCTCTTTTTTGATGACTTCTGAAACACTATTTTCAGACATTTCTACCGCTTCTTCTAATGCTTTTAAGTAACTATATCCCTTTTTTCCATAACGCTTTAAAATATAGGACATATACTCAATAAAAGGATATTTCATGTCTTGAAATACGTCTTTTTTTAGCTTTTTTATTGCGATTGCTTTAAATTGTTGTTCTGGTTTTGTTTTATTTTCTACTAATCTTTCTACAATATTTTCTGCTTTGTATTTTTGAATTTGACAACTATATATTTTCTCACAAATTTCTCTAATATTTTCGATGATAGCAATTTGAAGGAATATCCCTATATTCCATATTTCTTCCATACTTAATGTCTTTTTTGTTTGATAACTTACTAAGTAATCCTCTAAGTCTTGTCTTTCAATTTTGTTATCCGTATAAGCTACAATTTCAGATGCCAATACGTAAATTCTAGCAAATCCTTGATAGGTTCCATTTGCTATTCCTACAAAATTCGTATATTTTTTTAGCGTTAATTCTTTTTGAATTTGTTTTACGGTTTCTTCTATGATGTATAAATTATCTAAAAGCCACTCTCCTGCTGGGTGAATGCTAATTCCTAATTTTAGATGTTCATTTAATAGTTGATATACTTGTTCAATAATTTTAAAGTTTTCTAACATGTGTGGGACAGGATAGGTGTCTTTTTGTGATTTATTACTTAAATTATGGATAGAAGCTATTTTTTGTAGGTGATTTTCTAATTGGCTTTTGTCTAGTAAGGTACCATTTATTTTTAATACTTTATTGATCTTCAAAAAATTCCACTCCTTGCTAAATATGTTTTAAACATATTGTTTGCAAGAAGTGGAAATTTTATGCATTTTTGATTTTTTATTTCATTATTCGTGTTCCAATCCTTCTTCTGGATTTTGAATAACATTTCCTACGTGTACGATACTTTCAAAGTCTTCTACTGCTTTTATGAATTTTGCTTTGCTGTCTGCTATATCATTTTTATTTCCTTTTTTTAGATACTTTTCATAATCTGTTCCATATTTAATAACCATTCCCATTTCAGCAAGAATACAGGTATCTTGTTTATTATCATATTGGTCTCCTAAAATAACTTTAACAGGAACTGTTTCTTCATCTTTTCTTTGTAAAGTAATACCTTCTAATTCTTTTCCGTCTTTGTCCATGACTCTATAAATATCAACATCATGTTGTATTTTATAAGAAATACCATCCTTTTTCAATTTCTGTTCTACTTGATTTGGTGTTTTTCCATGTGTAATGATTTCCCCTGTTTCTTGATTCACATATACATAGTCTTGATTCTTTTTACCTTTAAATTCTATATCCTCTGTTGTTCGAGTGGTGTCTCCTGTTTTTTTCTCATATTGTTCGATATAAATATCTTTTAAAAACTCTTCTACCTCTTCTTCTGTTTCCAATTGATTAGCTCTTTCTACATTATTAGGCTCGCTTGCTTGTTTTTCATCTTTTTCTACATCATACTTAATTTGGTCTTTAAAGTTTTCTTGTTCTACTTTTACCTGATTAGCCTTTTGTGTTTCTTCTTCTGCCTTAGAACTTGCTGTTACACTAGTAACAGTTGCTGCTGCTAGGGTTCCTATTGCTATCCCTTTTCTTATCTTTTTAGGTGTTTTTTGAAATATTTTTTTGATTTTTGCTTTTATTTTTTCTATTATCTCCATGGTTTTTCCTTCTTCCTATTGATACATTTTCATTATAACATTTCGTTTTTACAAAAGCAAGAAAAAACATTTCCATTTATTCCATAGCAAAATAATCTGTTATTCCATTATAAATTCCCCAAGCTAACTTATTCTGATAATCATCTTCCAATAGTAGTTTTTCTTCTTCTGGATTTGACAAAAACCCACACTCTACAATAGAAATAGGAATCTCTACATGTTTCATAATATACACCGTATCTAATTTCATCGCTACTCTTTTATTGTCTTTTTGAATGGCATCGTTTAAGTTAGCTTGAATTTGTTTTGCCAAATTCGTGCTTTTTTCGTCTCCATTTTTATAAAAACATTGCCAACCCCAATATTGTTGTTGCGGTATTTTGTTTAAGTGAATACTAACAAAGATGTCGCTACTTGATTCATTTCCAATTTTAACTCGATTGTGAATATCTGAGATTTTCTTTTGTTTTAAACTTTGAGCATCTAAATCATAAATGGCATTTTCATCAGAACGCGTTAATATAACATTACTTCCACTGGTTTCTAATAAATTTTGTAATTTTAAGGCAATTTTCAAATTTGTTTCTGCTTCTGTTGTTCCAGAACTACTTTGTGCTCCGTTCATCTGGAACTCCATGCCCTGCATCAATTACAATGGTTCTGCCTGATACCGGAGTTGCTGTTGTTGGAATTGATTTTTCTTCTTTCTTCGTAGTTGCTACGATAAAACTTAATACAGAGATAAATACGCATAGCACTACGATTGATATTCTTTTTCTGCTGAGAACTAACATATAATAACCTCACATATAAATATTTTCTTTATATTTATATTCATATTCTATTTAAAAATGCGAGATATTTCATTTAATTTACAATCTTTAAAATACTCTTCTACTAATTTTATTAGTTCTTTTGCTGTCTCAATTTGTAATTTTGTTTCTTCATCTTTAACCGCCGTCCACTTCTGATTAAACCTAAAGACTATGAGAAACTATGAGCGAACGTCCGCACGAATCCTATAAAAATTATAGCCTAGAACAAATGAAAATCGTTCTAGATTGTTTTTTACTTTTGTAATATAAGTTGTTAAATTTGAATATTTAAAAGCAGATATGGAATTTTGATAGACAAGATTAGTTTTATAGTATATAATGGACAACAGCCAAAAGGTTACTCTAAACCATAGAGGGCGAGGAGGTGGCTGTTGTCGTGAATGGATACTCATTAATATTCTTGCTATTGCAGAAAATAGAAAAACTACAAAAAGAGTTGCAAGAGTATGAAGACAACAAAGATAAAAACTAATTGATTTTAGTTCAGGTGGCAACCGTTATTTTAGCCACCTGTTTTTTATTTTAAATTTAAAATTGCATAAAAAAAGAATATACGCCGTTACTCATATATTCTATATGGCAGTTGTCTGGATACTCATTTCCAACTAACTGTAATGATATTATAACATCAATTTTATTATATGTCAATATTAAAATTCTTATTCAATTTTCAAAAATTTTTATTGATAAATCAACGATTATGTATAAAGTGGGAAAAATTCAAGAATTTTGTTGACTTTGAAAAAATTATTGATATTATGAGACCAGTTTTGAAAAGAGAATAAAAAAATGCCCACGAGGTTCTGGTAAAACCTATTGTGAGCCGTTGAATTGTTTCCAACCAATTTCTAGAATAGCATGACTGTCACCTATTACAATTGTACTTGCAAATACTAGTGTAGTTTCCTCAATATTTTCAAAATAGAAAAGAAGACCTCTCTGAGATATCGCTCTCTGATTGGTCTTCCTTAAGGAAAGTCTATTTATGGTAACAGATAAACTTTTCGTTTATCTGAATTTTTCAAAGTCATTCTACTCTCTACTTATGTTCGTGCATTTCCATCTACTTAATCTATTTTATTTTCTTATCCATAATCAATATCAAAATACTGTATTTATTCAAAAACAATTGCTTTTTCCTAAATCCCAGTGCGAAATACCTATTGTTGTTAGATTTAGACGTCTGTCTATTACAATCTAATACAAATAAATATTTCATTCTTCTAGAATTTATCTAAAGTTACATCTAATTAACTACTGTATATACCTTGAGCTCCGCTCTCTAGCATACACCGCAATTAATCAAACTTGGCTTCAAATAATTTCTAAAAAAATTTATTTTGATATTTTCATACGAATTACATTCCTATCATTATCATCATAAATTTCAAAGCTGTCATTCTGATTTCATCTTATATTATCCACCTCCTTGTGTCAAATATAAAAATTCATCAAAACTCCATCCTCAAAACTTACAATAACAACAATATTCCTGCATTCCAATAAAAATAGATTATTTTCGATTTCAATGTTCCGAACTTTCGATTTCGATTTTTTGAAAAAACAACACAAACATCTGTTGTCTTTCTGCTACTTTCGTAGCTTTCCTGTTGCAGTTGACAAGTAACATTTGGAAATTAACTCTCTCTTCCTGCCCGTTTACGCTCAAAGATTCCGCACATGAAAGCACAATTTCCTACTTTTCCCTATTCGCATAAATATCGTCTTTCGTTCATGAAAAGCTTAACTGTCTGCTTTCCATCCCATTTACGCATTTTACTTCGTTGCCTGATTTGGTTTACCGTTACATGGAAGCCCAAACTATCTGCTTCCTTTCCTATTTACGCTTTCGGTTACACGGGATTTATTTCACTTATTTCACTTTTTGTCCTTTTTTCCAACGGGTATAGACATCAATTTTACCATATCCACAACCTGTGTCATATACTTTACTTGGTCCTCTACTTGTCATAAGTTTCGTACCATATTTCTTGTACCCTTTATGAGCTGCTACACAGATATAGCCATCCTTATCTCGAATGGTTCCATCTTCTGCGACATGTCTTCCCGGTATCTTCAATCCTCCACCAGGAAGCTTTAATTCAGAATACCATGTTTCTTTGCTTCCGTTATACTTCTTTGTTCCCATTATAGGAGTAAGCGGGCTTTTTGTTACATTATATCTTTTACTGTACTGCATCTGCACGCCTTTATAGGAGTGCTTCGATGCTTCTTCCTCCAGTTTCTTCTCTGCTTCCCTTCGAGCTTTTTCGGCTCTTTGAGCAGCTTTTATCTTTTTTTCTTGTTTTTCCTGCTCTTTTAAAGCAGTTCTCTCGCTAACTTCTTTCATGTACTGACCACTAACGTAGCCAGTACTACCAGTGGATGATTCCTTCACATGGTACCAACCAGACTTTGTACGTGATAAAATCTCACATACACTTCCTTTAGTTAGAACCTTTTTTATCTGATGCTTTACACTTGGTCCTTTTCTAAAGTTGAGCCTCTCACATGTCACCATGCCATAACTCTTAACCTCTTCTATCTCTTGTATTAAATCAGTTCTTTCGAGGTCTGTCACCTGTTCAATTTCTTGTGGCTCGGTTTCTTCCCGCCACTTTGTTTCTAATTTCGGGGCATCATCAATTACCCACCCCATCTCTGTCTCTGCTTTTTCAAAAAATTCAAAAAACGTATTTTTTTCCAAACTGCCTGTTTCAACATCTGCTAACTGCAGAATTGCTGTCTCAAGCTCTGCCCGAACTTCTTCTTGGACCGCTACCGCAATCCCTGTATCATAATTTTTCGCCATAACTTCCTGTGTTGGTTTTATTATCCCCAACACCATTCCAACCATTAAAATGGTGGAACAAATTACCTTCTGGGTTCGTCCTATCCGGACCCCCATTACTTTTACTCCAAAAATTTTTTTCTCCATAATATATACCTTTCCTTTCTGCCCTACAGGGCTTTTTTAAAATTTAAAGTATAGCACACGCAATGCTATACTTTAATTATACTAGAATTTTACATAATAGTCAAACATAAACATTTTACCTTTTATTTTCTTCTATCAACAGCATAACTGCTTCCCATAACTGACTTAGCTGCATGTTTCACTTGAGCTCCCGCTTCTCCAATTTCCAAAATATTGCTAAACCTTCCTACATCAGCTATAACAACTCCTATTGACAAAGAAGTTAACGGGAATTGTTCTATAATCCCCTTTCTATTAGCCACTTCAATATATCCCCTATCTAAATCATCATCTGTAAAATATCTTCCCACGTTGTGGTCAAAATAAGCTAATATATTCTGGCATAATTTATCACAGGAATTTCCAGGAACCAATGCCACAAAATCGTCTCCGTCCGATATGTCCAATAAAAGTATCATCCATTCCACTTTCATGAATACATCGAATGATAACCTGTGCCGTAAATTCAATAATCTCGTCTCCTTTTAAAAATCCATATATATCATTATATGCTTTAAAATTATCTAAATCCAGATACAACACACAGAAAGCTTCCTTTTTTAGGATTCGTTTTTTTAGTTCAGCATGTATTTGTACATTTCCTGGTAATCCTGTTAATGGACTTATTCGCCTATTCGTAGAAAGAAGTCTACTAAGATTCTTTACCGTATGATACAAATATTTTTCATCCACTGGTTTTTTAATAAAATATTCAATGGATTCATGTAATATTTTTAATCTATGTTCTCTATCTCCATTAGATGATACAATAATAACTGGTGTTATGGTATTATCCTCATCTTTTCTTATTTTCCTACACAAATCCACAACATCACGGTCGATAGCATCTTCATTAATAACAATTAATGATGGTATATTTTTTAAAGCAATATCTATTTGTTCTGTTTTCACACTCGTAAACTTATATTCTGGGTCATTTCTAAATAACTCTCTAAAAATAACAATTGATGAATCATCATCATCAATAATATAAACATCTTGCATCATCTAACTGATTCCTCCCTTTACTTTTCTTCATTATATACAAAAAGACTTGATTATTTCAAGTCCTTTTGTTTGTTTTTTACTCTTTTTTTTCTAATTTCAATTTTGTGGTTTAAAATTTCTGTAATCTCATTGGTATTAATAGCTGGAAAGGCTTTTTTCAAACGAGACACATTTTTATATAAATGCAAAATGATTTTGTTTCTTCTTTTCTTCAATTGTTCCACCATTTGTTGAATATTTTCCGTTGTCGTAATTTTCTCTTGTTTTTCCTTTTTTAACTTTCTAATTTCTTTTAATTTCTCTTTGATTTCTTTATTAATATTTTCTATTTTTTCTAAGGTTGTTTTTATATTTTTTACACGAATAATAGATGATATGGTATCCACTATAAAAACCATAAATAAAATAGCCATAATATAATTTAATAAATTAGTATCCATTTTTTGTACTATTTCTTGTATAAATGGATGAATATAGATTACAAATAAAACTCCTAAAACTCCCCAATAAATTGAATTTGTTAAACAGATACGTCCTTGAAAATTAAACTTATGGTTAGAATAATCCCAATATTTTGTATGAAACATTGTTTCCAATAATACTCCTACTAAGTATTCCCAAATTGTTAATATACTAAGAGCTATAAAAAATAACAGTATGGGTCTATTCTCAAAGCCTTTTAAAAAGACAATCATAATAGCACAGCCAATTCCATATATGGGGCAAAACGGGCCTCTTAAAAAGCCCGTATTAATTAATTTCCTTTCACAAATAGAGCGAAAAACTGATTCCATAACCCATCCTAAAGATGAATATATAATAAAATATTTTAATAGTTCTAACATATTCACGTGCATTGTTCTCATTCCTTAAAATTGTTATTTATTAAATCGTGCCTTAAATGTTTCCGTTACATCGCTTTCATTATACACGGTTATCTCTAATTTGTTTTCTCCATCCTGTAATGGATATTGATATTCAAACTGTTTTCTCTCTTCTAGTGATAATTCAGCTTTTAAGTCTAATCTGAATTTCTGCGTCTCATTAATAATAAATTCTACCTTTGTAAGACCTTGCTCATCAGAAGCTTTGATGAAAAACGCTAAACCATCTGTTGTTACTTCTAATTTTGGTTTTGTTACTCCCTTTACCTCTTGCTCTTTTTTCTCTGTTTTGTTATTCTGGTCAACTACAATTACTGTTAAGGTATGTAGACCTTTTGGTATTTCTATCGTTTGTTCAATTTGGCTATTATTAATATCTACTTTTGTTTCTTCCTCTTCATCCCATCTGTATGTCATATATTGAAGCTGATTTTTTCCATTGGCTGTTATTTTTAAATTATTTCCTTCTGGTTCAATATTGATATTAATATCTCCTTCTACTGTGTATGCTTTCTTATAATCAATTTCTTCTCCATTGATATCACTGGCATAAACAGTTAGTGTGTTCGTCCCTGTTGGTATCTCAATTCTAGCTTCTATCTCTTTTTTTCCATTAGTTGCTATTTCAGTTGCTCCTTCATCATTCCAATGATAAGTAATTTTAGTTAATTCTTTATCATGTGATACTTTTAATAATATCTCTGTTTCTGTTGTTTGCTCAACGTAAATAACAGGTTTGCTACCTACTACCTCTTTTGTCGCTTCTTTGTACATGGAATAAGAACCTGAACTAATCATAAATATACCAAATACTAATAGGGTAATTGAAAAAAATTTTAATATACTTTCGATTTCTATTGGTCCTGTGCTTCTTCTTTTCGTTTTCTTTGTTTTTCCTATTTTACTATTATCTACACTTAATATTTGATTCAATATTTTCACCTCTTTAGTCTCTGCCTTGATTATATCATATGGTTTTGGGGTTGTAAATAATTTTTAAATAGAAAAATAGAAAACCGTTGCTATTTCAACGGTTTTCTTTGTTTATAAATTTAATTTAATTTTGTGTATATGGTAATACAGCAATATGTCTAGCTCTTTTAACTGCTGTTGTAATATCTCTTTGATGTTTCGCACATGCTCCAGTTGTTCTTCTTGGTAAAATCTTTCCTTTATCATTGATAAATTTTTTCAATTGTTCTGGATTTTTGTAATCTAACACAAAGTTTTTATCACTACATAAAACACATACTTTTTTTCTTTGTTTTCTGAATCTTGGATTATAATCCTCATCATAATTTTTGTTATTTCTTTTATTTTGTTTTTTGTCTGCCATCTTATTATTTCCCCCTTTGGCTATTTAGAATGGTAGGTCATCACTAGAAGACACTTCAAAATCGGAACCCATGTTGCCAGGTGCTGTATTTCCAAATGTATTTTCAAATGAGCCTGTACCTGTATCTCCTTCTCTTTTACTATCTGCAAAGTAAGCTTCCTCAGCTACTACCTCTGTTACATAGTGTTTTGTTCCTTGATCATCGTCCCAAGTTCTGGTTTGTATTCTTCCAATCACGCCTACTTGTTGACCTTTCTTAAAGTATTTGCTGCAAAATTCTCCTAGCTTGCTCCAGGCTACTATATTAATAAAATCTGCTTGTCTTTCTTCTCCTTGTCTAACAAATCTTCTATTAACTGCTAAACTGAAAGAAGCTACTAGAGTATTGTTCGTTTGTGTGTATCTTACTTCTGGGTCTCTTGTTAATCTTCCCATTAATATTACTTTGTTCATTTCTATCACCTTTCTTTACTTTAAATAAAGGCCCCTCTCTTTATTTAATTTTTCATTATTTTTGCTTATTCATTAAGCTTCTTTTCTTACCACGATAAATTTCATGATTTCATCTGTAATTCTATAAACTCTCTCAAGTTCTTTAATAGAATCTGGTTTTGCCTCAAAGTTGAATAATAAGTATGTACCTTCTTTGCATTTCTTAATTTCATAGGCTAATTTCTTTTTACCCATATTTTCAACTGATTCAACTTTTCCGTTTTCATTGATTAATCCTGTGAATTTTTCTTCTAAAGCTTTTAAACCAGCTTCGTCTAAATTAGGATTAACAATGATAATACTTTCGTATTGGTTCATTATTTTCACCTCCCTTTGGATTGATAACCTACCTAATTTCTTTTTGGTAAGTAGAGATTGTTAAATCTTTCTTCAAAAAAGCTATGCTTTTCTAAAGCACAGCTATTCTATCACATTTTCTCTTGTTTGGCAAGCTTTCTCATAATCTTTTTCATAATTTCTAAATCTTCATAAGTTGTAATCTTAATATTGGTGTAATCTCCTTCCAAAATTTTCACTTTATTCTTATTTTTTTCTAATAACATGCAATCATCTGTCATTTCCTCCTGTTTGCATTTTTCATGCATGTCCAATAGAATCTTTCTTTCAAAGCATTGGGGCGTTTGAACAATCCATGTATTACTTCTTTGTGTACTTTGTATCACGATATTATTTTCATCTGTTATTTTTATGGTATCTTTTGACGGCACTCCTACCGTTGCTCCTTCGAATTCCTTCATACTTTCTATACATTGATTGATATATTCTTGTTTAATCGCTGGTCTTGCTCCATCATGAATTACTACAATATCTGCCTCTGTTTTTTGAATACAATGATATACCGTCTCTTGTCTGCTATTTCCCCCTACTATCATATCGATTGGTTTGGTAAATTGCTCTTTTAGAAGGATATTTTTGATGATTGGAATTTCCTCTTCTTTTGCTCCTATTATGATATTGTCGATATACCTATTTTTATGGAATTCTTCTAAACTATATAACATAACTGGCTTTCCCTGTATGTTTTCAAAATTCTTATTTCTATTTTGTCCATATCTCGTACTATTTCCTGCTACCAATATTACGGCTGTTACTGTCTTTTCTTCTACCATGATTTCTCCCTTCTATTCTTAATTACCTTCCTTGCCAAAATTGTAATTATTTTTCAACCCTTGACTCTCTGGATGATTGATAGGAACTACATAGATAAACTTGATATTTATTTTTTAAGGCATAATAGGCTGATTTTGCTGTTTTTTTATCTTGAAATATGCCATACACACAGGAACCTGTACCAGTCATTAAGCTACCGAAGAGCTCCTTGCTCCGTTAGCTCTTCCTTCAATTTTTGGATGGTGCTTTTTTCTTCTATGACATTTTCAAATACATTATATAAATTATCAGCTATTTGCTCTAATTGATTTTGTTCATATGCTTGCCTAATTTTTTGACTATTATTAGGTTGGTCGATAGCTTTGTTTTCATCTATTTTTTGAAACATTTCCTTGGTATTGCAAGATATTTCTGGTTTAATAATGACTAAATAATATTTTAAATTGGTACAAATTGGGGTTATGATTTCTCCTATTCCTTCTGCTATTATGGCTCCCTGATAAAAACAAGGAACTACGTCTGCTCCTAAATTTTTGCCAATATTTTCTATCTCTTGTTTTGATAATTTTAAATCAAATAAACGATTCATTCCTATCAGAAAACTCGCACAATCTGTACTCCCCCCAGCCAAGCCAGCTTGCATTGGAATTTTTTTATTTAATATTACTTTCACACCAGTTATGTTTTTATATTTTTGTTTTAATGCTACATAGGCTTGATAGATGATATTTTCTTTGTTGTTTAATGTTAGGATATTACTTTGAATTTCTATGTCATCGGTTTCGGTTTTTTGTATATATAGTTCATCATATAAATTAATTTTTTGGAAAACAGAGCTTAGATTATGATAGTTATCTTCTCGTTTTCCTACTATTTCTAAATTCAAATTGATTTTTGCTCTGGCTTTTATATAGATTGATTCCATTTTTTATCCCTTTCCTACAACTCAATCTTAGTTTGAAAAAGAATAGTTATATTGCTAGGCAAAATTGGTTCGAAAGGTAAGGGCGCATACGCGTTGTATGTAACCGCGTTTCGAACCAATTTTAACAACGCAAGATGGCTATTATTTTTCAAACTTATTCTACTGTCAAGCAAACAAACACACTAACTCCATTCCCCTTTCCAAACTCCGTCAATCCCTCTCCTGTGGTTGCTGTTATTCCTACACAATTCTCTTTTATTTCCAAAATACGTGCTATATTATTTCTCATTTCTTCTATCTTAGGCGTTATTTTAGGTTTTTGGCATTCAATGGAGATAGAAATGTGTACAATTTCTTCTTGTAAATATTTAAGTGCTTCTTTTACATATTCTTCACTATCTATAATTCCATTTTTACACATATCGTCTGCTACTTTTCCTAATATATTTTTGCAAGTAATGCCTGAAATCGCATTGGTAATCGCATGTAATACAACGTCTGCATCACTATTTCCTAATAAGGAATAGTCTTCTTGAAATTCTATGCCTCCTAGTAATAGTCTTTTTTCTTTATTTTGATAGTCAATTCTATGACTGTCTTGCCCAATTGCTACTTTCATATTTAATCTCATTCCTTTCTATGTGCTTATTTTATCACTTTTTTTTTTTTATTGCAATATTTCAAAAAGAGTAACGTCAAAACAAAGTTTGAAATCGTTACTCTATTACAAAATTATATTTATTTAAATTTGTATTCATATCCAGTTATTTTTGACCTAACACCCATTACACGCCAATTTTCACCTACAGATTGACCATATGCATTTTCTGGAAGTTTTAGCTTAAACTCAAACAATCCTCCCTTTGTAGTATCGAAAACCCAGATACGCGGAATACCAGTCCCTGACTCAGACTCAGAAATATGATTTAACTTCACACCATTAAGATAGGCTCCTTCAACCATACCACCAATACTACTGGAACTAGATTTCCAATATAATCTAATTTCAGTATTAGCAGGAAGATTAGCACTTAATGAATCTCTATATTGGTTGGTATTTTGACCACTTATACTAACTTCCGTTTTAGAGAAAATAATCGGTTTTTCTTCCCAAATTGCGTACAAAGTAGTATTCGCATTTGCAGTATATACCGTACTAACGGCTGTTGTTGCATTTGGACTTGTTCCCCATCCTTTAAATACATGTCCTTCTTTTGTAGGTACTGTCGTAGTATTTAATGTTAAATCTGTTCCTTCTATTTTTGTATCAGGATTTGGTGCTCCTGTTCCTCCATTGGCATTATACGTCACTGTATAAGTTGCTTTTATTTTTGCTGTCACAGTTCCTATTGTTCTATTTCCTGCTTTATCTTTTGCTTCAACTGTTATGGTGTAATTGATATCTTTATTTAAATTACTATCAAATGTATAATTTCCATCTGCCTGATATGATGTCCAATCTCCATCTCCTAACTTAAATCTGTATCCCTCTTTTTCATGGATTCCACTACATCCACTTAGGTTTGTTTCTTCCTGGTCTGTTGTATTTGCTGTTACTGTTATACTATTGGTTGTACTTTCTGCTGTTAGCGTCGTCTTATTAAATGCCACTGGTGGTAAAGTATCTATATTTTTTACATTTATTGTTGCATACCCTCCCACTTGTTTTGCACTATCTTTCAATCTAACATAGATTACTCCATTATTGCTAAATGTTTTCCCCTCTGTATATGGTTTCCAATTGCTTTCTACGGTTGGGTCTCCTATTGCATATTCCATTGTGAATCCTGTGATTTTTGTATTGACTGTTACCGTTACAGGATTTGGGGTCCATGCTTTTGTAGTATAGTCTACCTCTATATTATTTTTGGTTGGATTTTCCTCATCATATATTAAACCTTCTATATTTCCTATCTTTATTTCTTTGCTATATTCTGTTGTCTTTCCATTTTTGGCTTTTGCTATGATTTGTATTTGATATGTCTCTCCTTGTACTAGTGTATCATACGTATACGTATATTGTCTTCCTGTTTGTGTCCCTGACTCTGTGTTTTTTAAACTGTATTCTGTATCCTCTTTTCCTTTTAGATAAAATTCTAATACTCCTCCATCATTTCTTCTTGTTGTTACTTCTACTGTTATCGAATTGGTTGTATTACTTATTTTTGCTATTTCTACTGCTGGTGGTAATTCCTTTGGATCATTTCCTATATAGTCTATCTTTATGTCTCCATCTTCTGTTTTATTAATTCCATATATATATTTCCCTTTTGCTATCACAACTGCATCCGCATTGTATGTTTCATAAGTTGACTTCTCATATTCTGTTACAATGTCATTCATTCCTGATTCTTTTAATTTATTTACTTCAGTTAAATATTCTTCTATTGTAATAGCTCCTCCTGATTTTTTTATTTTGGCATTTAATTGTGCTATTTTTAACTGCTCCTCAATTTCTGCTTTTTCTGTCTCTTCCTTTGCTTCTTGTGCTTTTGTCAAAATTCCATTATCTCCTGTTAAAGTTGCCATACTTACTGCTGCTAAAATTAATAATATGATAATCGTTATTACTAAGGCAATTAATGTGATACCATTTTCATTATTCGTTTTATTTGCTTCTTTTTTCATAAAAATCTCCTCTATTTTTTATTATTCTCTCTATATTCTAAAATATACACAACATTTTCATCGTATTTTTAAAATTATTTTATACCTTATTAAATTTTAAGTCAATATGTAACAACAAAAATATTGCTCTTTTTTGATTTGTTTTGTAATATAATAATAAAAAATAGCTTAAATTGAGGTACTCTTATTTTAAAAATAAAAGTACCTCTATTTTATATTTTTTTCGCCATAGACATGGCACTTATTTTTTCTTCATAAATTATATTCTTACCCTTTGACTCATTTAACTTTTTCTGTAATTCCATAATCGGAATTGGTAACAAAGAAATGATAATGGTAATCATCCATTGGATTTGATTTAGCGGAATTAATTTGAAAATTTCTGCTAATGCTGGTATCAGTACAACGGATATTTGTACAAGAGTTCCAATGATGAAACTTCCGATTAAAAATTTATTTTCCAAAATACCTATTTTAAAGATAGATTGTTCACTTTTTATATTAAAACTGTGGACAAGTTCTAGTAATCCCATACAAAGGAATGCCATCGTTCTTCCTACTTCTAAGCCAAAAAATTTATTTCCTAGACTAAAGGCAACTAATGTCAACATACCAATCATAATTCCTTCTACCACAATTTTATTCCATAAGCCATCCGCAAAAATTCCTTTTTGACGACTCACTGGTTTTCGACTCATAATGTTTTTTTCCGGTGGTTCTAAACCAATTGCAATAGCTGGTAACGAATCGGTTACTAGATTAATCCATAATAATTGAATCGCAAGTAAAGGTGATTTTAATCCTAATACTAATCCCATAAATATGGTTACAATTTCTCCTATATTGGTAGCAATTAAGAAATGAATCGCTTTTTTGATATTATCATAAATATTTCTTCCCTGTTTTACGGCTTCTACAATGGTTACAAAATCATCATCAGCTAACACCATATCTGCTGCATTTTTGGCGACATCTGTTCCATTCTTTCCCATTGCGATTCCAATATCTGCATTTTTCAAAGCTGGGCTATCATTGACCCCATCTCCTGTCATGGCTACTACCGCTCCCGTACTTTGCCATGCTTTGACAATTCTTACTTTATGTTCTGGTGTCACTCTTGCAAATACCGCATAATCCGCTATGTTCTTTTGTAATTCTTTTTGTGGTATTTTATCTAACTCTTGCCCTGTGATGGCTTTATCTTTTGCCTTTAAGATGTTTAGGTCTTTTGCAATTGCTTTTGCTGTCGCTATATGGTCACCTGTTATCATAACGGTTTTGATGCCTGCTTTTTTACAAGTCTTTACCGCTTCTTTTACGCCTTCTCTTGGTGGGTCTATCATACCAATTAATCCCACAAAAATTAGGTTACTTTCAATGGTATTGGTATCTATTTTTTGTGGCAAAGAATCTAAATCTTTATAACCTACTGCTATCACTCTTAACGCTTTTTGTGCCATTTTTTCATTTTCTTTTTGTATTTGTGCTTTTTGTAGAATGGAATTTTGTCCCAATTTTCCATTGATTTGCTTTTGACATCTTTCTAAAAGAACATCTGGTGCTCCCTTTGTAATGATTCTATATTTATTTCCTATTTTATGGATGGTAGTCATCATTTTTCGATTAGAATCAAAGGGAATTTCATTGACTCTTGGCATCGCTTGATACAATTGATTTTTGTCTTTGCCATTGTGAAAACCTTCTTTTACAATAGCTGTCTCTGTTGGCTCGCCACTTATTTCTAGCTTTCCTTCCCTGTATAAAAGATGACAATCCGTACACATACAGCTAAGTTCTCTCGTTAAATTGACATCTTCGCTATGGATTTCTACTACTTTCATTTTGTTTTGCGTTAAAGTTCCTGTTTTATCGGAACAAATTACAGAAGAATTTCCTAAAGTTTCTACTGCTGGCAACTTTCTAATAATACTATTCTTTTTTGCCATTTTGGTAACGCCAATGGATAGCATAATGGTTACAATAGCTGGTAATCCTTCTGGTATTGCTGCTACAGCTAATCCGACTGACGTCATAAACATTTCAATTGGGTCAATTTTTTTGATTAATCCAATTCCAAAAATGATAAAGCAAATGACTAAACATACAATTCCTAATATTTTTCCCACTTGTGCTAATTTTCTCTGAATCGGCGTTTCCGGTGCTTCATCTTCTATTATCATATTGGCAATTTTACCAACTTTTGTGTTCATTCCTGTTTCTGTTACAACTGCTTTCCCATGTCCATTGACTACAATGCTTGCCATAAATGCCATATTATTTCTATCTCCCAATGGGATATCTGGTTTGCAAATTTTGTCCGCATCTTTTAGCACTGGCTCAGTTTCTCCTGTTAGGCTAGACTCTTCTATTTTTAGATTAAAACTTTCTAAAATTCTGCTATCAGCTGGCACATAGTTTCCTGCCTCTAATAAGATAATATCTCCTGGTACGATTTCATCTGCATGAATTTCATTGGTAATGCCATCTCTTATTACCTTTGCTTTCATAGGTGTCATCTCTTGCAAAGCTTCTATCGACTTTTCTGCTTTGGCTTCTTGTACTACTCCCATAATAGCATTTAAAACGACAATGGCTATGATTATAATCGAGTCTATGTAATCGTTTTCTCCTTGTATATTGGAAATAACAGCTGAAACAATAGAAGCAATGATGAGAATGATAATCATAAAGTCATTGAATTGTTTGATAAATTTCATAAAAATACTTTCTTTCGGCTTGTCTTCTAATTTGTTTTTTCCATATTCTTGTTGTCTTTTTTTGACCTCTTCCTCACTTAGTCCTTCTTTTCTGTCTGTTCCTATTTTTTTTAGAATTTCTTCTTTTCTTAACGTTTCCCACATAATCTTCTCTCCTTTGTGCTTGATTTTGTTACTTCTCAGTCTTTCTCTATTTTGGTAACAAAAGTTTATCTATTTTTTATGAAGTAACAATTCGGGGGGACCAACAAATTATAGACTGTTACAAAATTAAAAATTTTGTTTACAGTCTGTTATGCAGTTGAGAGTTACAAATAAAAAATAGATAAACTTTTGTTATTAAAATCAAATTGACTTATTGTAACTAAAATTTATTAAATTCTATGTGGCTTGTACTAGTTTTATGATAAAATTAAAAAAGAAAAATACAAAAGATTTTTCTTTTATTAATCTTTTAGACAACCTATTGGGACAATCATTATTCCATTTTCAGTGGTATAGGCCATATCTGTACCTGTTATTATCATTAAAAATTCTGGTTCTCCTATTTTAGGCTGATTTTCTAATATTAATTTTTTTAATGTTAGTAAATGTTCTTCTGCTTCTTTTATTCTTGTTCCTCCAAGTTTAGTTTCTACTAGTGCATATTTACCATTATCAAAATGAATAATATTATCACATTCTAAATTATACCTATCTCTATAATGTTTTAAAGTTCCTCCTATTGCATTAACATATACACTTAAATCCCTATTTACTAAATTTTCAAATAATAGTCCATATGTCCTAATATCTAACATAATCTCTTTAGGAGAACAATCTAAAGCTGCTACTGCTAATGATGGATCAATCATGCTCTTTTTAGATGAAGTCCTTATTGCTGTTTTACTTCTTATATTTGGATTCCAAGCCTCTATCTCTTCTATAATATATAATTTTTTTAAGGTCTCTAAATAATCCATGATAGTTCTATCGCTTATATCTGAATAATTTGCCTTTACATCATCATATAAAGATTGATTAGAATCAATTGTTGATACTTGTCTTGCATAAGATTTTAAAATAGCTTTTGCAAGTATTGGGTTTCTTTTTACACCATCTATTCTTGAAATATCTGAATGGCATAATACGTCTATATAATTTTTTGCTATTTGTAAGGCCTGTTTTTCTGGTAAATTGATTGCATTAGGCCATCCTCCACGGCAAAGAACATAGGCAATTCTCTCATATGTTAAATCTGTTTTTATGCCATCAATATTTCTATTTCCCTTCACTATATTACTTAAAGATATTTTACCATTTGAATCTCCACTTTCAAATAAAGTCATAGGCTTCATTGTTATAAACGCAAATCTTCCAACACCGCTATGAATGGTATCATCTTCAGTAGGGGTGGCAGAGCCTGTAAGAATATATTGATTGGGAAGACCAATGTTATCAACTGAATATCTAACTGCATTCCATAATTTAGGAACTAATTGCCATTCATCAATTAATCTTGGTTTATCTCCTTCTAGTAATAAAGATGGTTTCGTATTAGCAAGTTCTATATAATTTTCTTGTAAATCAGGATTTTGCATTTCCAATACACTTTTTGCAATTTGCTTGGCACTTGTAGTTTTACCACACCATTTTGGACCTTTTATAAGGATTGCTCCCATAACTGATAACTTTTCTTTTATTTCTTTATCAATGATTCTATTAATATATTTCATAAACTTTCCTCCTACCTATATTATACACATATTTTAATATTATTTCAATGTTTTGTGGTTATTTATTTTAATATTTTGTGGCTATTTACTTCAATATTTTGTGATAACAAATTTCTTTTTTCGACATATGATACTTTAGGAGGTGTTTTTATGTTAATCAATTCGCTAATTTTAGCACTTTCTAGTAGCATTGATTCTCTTGGCATTGGAATTACATATGGAATTAAAAATACTAAGATTTCTTATATGGGAAAAGTTGTATTATTTGCCATTTCGTTTTCAATTTCTATTCTAGCTGTTTGGTTTGGCGATGTAATGAAAAATATTTTTTCTGATTTTACAACTAAATTAATGGGAAATATCATTTTAATTGCTATGGGTGGATTTATTTGCTTTCAAGCAATTCATAAAAAAGAAATCAAAAACAAAACGAATAAAAAAGATGAAAAAATCTATCATTTTTTTATTGATTTTTTAGGGATTACCATCAAAATTATTAAAAATCCTTCTTCTTCTGATTTGGATTCTTCTAATTCAATTGATAGTAAAGAAGCACTGTTTTTGGGTGTTGCCCTTTCTTTGGATTGTTTTTGCATTGGTATGGGAGGTAGTATGATTGGAGTAAGTCCTTTGCTTTTTCCTTTGTTTATTTCTATTTTTCAACTCGTATTTTTAAATATGGGTCATATACTTGGAAAAAAACTCTACCAACTAAGTGATTTGCCAGATAATACTTGGTCTGTTATTTCTGGTATTTTATTGGTTTTTATAGGTTTACTGCGATTTGTTTTTTGACTTTTAATTGTTTTATGTTACTATAAAAGTATATTTATTGCTAGGTTGGGTAGCTCAAAAGGTAGAGCATTGGATTGCAATTCTAAGGTTATAGGTTCGATTCCTATCCCAGCCATTACCAGATGTTTTTTTATCTGGTAAATAAATAAAAGGAGGACTTTATGATTTTTCATGATGGCAGAGGAATTGCAATTTCTGCAAATCCTGTTAGCTTGCAAAATGCTGCTGACCATCTTAATTGGTTAGCAAAAGGTTCAATTAATACGGAGACTTCTGCCTTGTATTTACAGGCAAGGAATTCTTATTCATTATTGAACAATTGTAAGCACACTATTAACGGAACAGCATAATTCCTCAAAAGACCAGCTTATAACATGCAAATGTTGTAAGCTGGTCTTCACTTAATTGGTTATTTCTTATATTTCACATTCTATCTACCCCAATTTCATAGACAATAACTTTGAAATACCATTCTCCTCCATTGTCACACCATATACCGTATCTGCTGCTTCCATAGTACCTTTTCTATGGGTAATCACTAAGAATTGTGTATCCTTCGAAAATTTCTTTAAATATTCAGCAAATCGATATACATTCACGTCGTCAAGTGCTGCCTCAATTTCGTCTAATACACAGAAGGGAGCAGGATTGATTTTTAAAATGGCAAATAGCAAAGCAATTGCTGTAAATGCTTTCTCCCCACCAGACAGTAGCATCATATTTTGTAGTTTCTTTCCTGGTGGTTGTACATGAATATCAATACCACATTCTAAGATATTTTCCTCATCTTCTAGTTTTAAAGAAGCATTTCCTCCACCAAACAATTCCTTGAACACTTCTTCAAAATTTTGGTTGATGATAACAAATTGTTTTTTAAACTGCTCCTTCATGGTAGTTGTCATTTCTGTAATGATTTTTCTCAACTTACTCAATGTATCTTCTAAGTCTACTCTTTGTTCACACATAAAGTCATATCTTTCCCTCATTGCTTTATATTCTTCTATCGAATCTACATTAACACTTCCCAATTCTTTGATTTCTGTTCGTAAGCCATTTACTTTTTTCTGGGTGAAAGCTACATTATCAGGCTTTTTGTATTCTCCCACTTGGTTTGGCGTTAATTCATATTCTTCCCACATCTTATTAATAATCATGTTGATGTCATCTTCTAATTTTGTCTTTTTGACATCAATTTTTACAATTTGTGCTTTTAAGTCCTCTATTGTTTTAAATTTGCTAGTAATTTCTTCTTCTTGTTTAGAAAGTTTCTGGTTTTTATCGACTCTTTCTTGCTTTAGTTTTTCGATTTTAGCTCCGCTATTTTGTACGTCTTTTTTAATGTTAACAATTTTATCGTTAATTTCTTCAATAGACTCTTTCAATTCAAAATTATCATGAATAATTTGCTCAATTTGTTCTTTTTTATTGGCAATACTTTTGTTAGCTGTTTCAATTTCTTGTTTGATTCTTTCTTGTATTTCTTCCATTGATGCTTCACTTTCGTCAAAAGAAGAAACGGAAATTTTTAAATTCGTAATATCAAAATTCAAATCATCTACATATTTTTGATTGTCTTTATTTAATTCTGCAAATTCAGAAATAATGGTGGTTAGCTTTTCGGTCTCCTCTGTTAATTCTTGTATTTTCTGATTGATATTTTCTTTTGTTTCAGTTGCTCCTTGTTTCTGTTTTTCTAAGTTTTCCTGCTCTTCTTTTAATTTGTTTAAACGGGTTTCAATTCTAGTAATATTTTCATCTATGGCTATTACTTTTTGTTTTTCTGTCGCATACGTAATGTCAATTTCTTGCAATTCTTTTTCTAAACTAGTCGCATTTTCTAAGGTCTCTTCGATAGAATCTTCGTAGTCCTTTTTTTCTTTTTCCAATTGTTCAATCTTAGTCTTTAATTTCTTGATTTCTTTTTCTAATTTTTCAATTTCTCTTCCTCTTCCTAGAATATTGACTGTTTTTTTCGCTACTGAACCTCCTGTAATGCTACCAGAAGCATTGATAACATCTCCTTCTAAAGTGATAATACGGAAGGAGTAACCATTTTGTTTTGCCACTTTAATGGCTGTATCCATGTTATCTACAATAATCGTTCTTCCTAACAAACTAATTACAATTTGTTCATATTTTTTGTGATAATTGATTAGGTCTGAAGCAATACCAATTAAACCTTTTTCGTTTCCTTTGATTTTGTCTAACTTTTTCCCTCTAACGGATGTAATTGGTAAAAAAGAGGCTCTTCCCAAATTATTTTTTCTTAAATGCTCTACTAATTTTTTAGCATCGGTTTCTGTCTCTGTTACAATATTTTGTAAGCTTGCTCCTAAACACATTTCAATCGCTGTTTGGTATTCTTCTGGCACTTCAATAACATTGGCTAATACCCCATGCATTCCTTTTCCTAAGTCTTTGATAGTTTCACAATCTTTTAAAAGAGATTTTACACTTTTGATATATCCCTCTTTTTCTTTTTCGGTTTCGATTAAAAATTTTAATTTTGATTCCTTAATTCTCATTTCACTTTGATAAGCATGAATGTTATTTTGATAGTTCTCTATTTTTTTGTCCGCTTCTTCTTTCATTGTCTGGATTTCTTCCATCGATTTTACAACTTTATTTCTCTTACTATCAATTTCGTAAAATTCTTTTGCGATTTCATCTTTTTTCAGTCTTGTATTATCCAATTCGGATATGTAATTGGCAATTTCTGTTTTGATTTGATGTTGTCTCTTTTCGTAGTTTTCATAGTTAATGTCTTGCGTATGGCTATCTGCCTGTAACTCGTATTTTTGGTCTGTATTTTTTTCTACTTGTGCTTTGTAACCTTCTATTTCTAGCTCTTTGCTTGATAATTTTTGGGTTATTTTCGCTAATTCTTCTTCTTTTTCTTGCAATTCTTTTTCAAATTTTTCTTTATTTTTCTTTAAATTAACCTTTTTTTCTTCCCTTTGCTTCCTTTCTTCTTCTAATTCTTGTTGCTTTAACGTGGCTTCTTGTATTTCTTTTTCAAATCGTTCTTTGTTTTCTTGGTTATTGTGAATTCTAGTATTGGCTACATTAATGTCTGAATGTAACATCTCAATTTCTTTTTGACTAGCAAACCCTGAGTTTGACATTTCTTCGATTTGGTTGGTTATTTCTTCTACTTGTGTTTTTAATTCTTCTTTTAATTGTTTAATTCTTTCGAGTTTTTCTTCCTCTTCTTTACATTGAGAGTTGTAAATTTCTTCATCCTTTACAATTTCTGCTAAACTAGTTTTATATTTTTCGATGTTATATAAAAATAGCCCTATTTCGATGCTTTTTAATTCCTCTTTTAAGCTGAGATATTTTTTTGCTTTTTCCGCTTGTGCTTTTAATGGTTCGATATTACTTTCAATTTCTGCTAAAATATCATTGATACGAAGTAGATTTAGTTTTGTTCTTTCTAATTTTTTCTCGCTTTCTTCTTTTCTCGCTCTGAATTTCACAATTCCTGCCGCTTCTTCAAAGATATGTCTTCTATCTTCTGATTTATTGCTTAATATTTCATCAATTTTGCCTTGTCCAATAATCGAATAACCGTCTTTTCCGATTCCTGTGTCCATAAATAATTCTAATACATCTTTTAACCTACAGGCTACTTTATTAATAAAATAGCCTGTTTCTCCGCTTCGATATATCCTTCTTGTTACCGTTACTTCCGTATATTCAATTGGTAATGCTCCATCTGTATTATCAAATATTAAAGAAGCCTCCGCAAATCCTAGAGACTTTCTATTTTGTGTTCCTGCAAATATAATATCTAAGGATTTCGTTCCTCTTAATGATTTCATACTTTGCTCTCCGCAAAATCCATCGTATGGCATCTGATATATTACTTTTTCCGGAACCATTTGGTCCAATCACTCCTGTTATGCCTGGTCTGAATTCTAGTACGGTTTTGTCTGCAAATGACTTAAATCCTTGTAATTCTAGTCTTTTTAAATACATCTATTATCACCTTTTGTAAATTTATTCGTTGTTCAATTTTATCTTTTTTGACTTATCTCGGTAAGACTGAACTAGAATAAGTTTATACTATTTTTGGCTTTTTGTAAAGAAATTTGTCAGAATTACTCAAGCCTAGCATGTTTTCAGCTAAAAAGTTTATCTATTTTTTATGAAGTAACAAATCGGGGGGACCAACAAGTTACAGTCTGTTATGCAATTACAGACTGTTCGTAGTTGGGAGTTACAAATAAAAAATAGATAAACTTTTATTAACAACATTAGACTAAATAATTTTATCATACAAACTTAGCATTTGACACAATTTGAGCTATATTATAGATTAAACGTTGCTTAGCAGGAGTACAATGGATTAAAGTTTCATATAATTCCTTATCTAAATAATTAGGTGCTTTTGTTACGGTTCCTCCAATCAAATATTCTATACTTGTTCCTAATACTCTACTTATTTGAGCTAATCTTTTTAAATTTATTTGTGAAGAACCTCTTTCTACTCTACTAATGTACACGGTTGTTACATCAATTTCTTCTGATAATCTTTCTTGTGACCAGCCTCTTTTTTTCCTTTCTTCCTTTATTCTTTGTCCTATAATCTTATAATCAATATCCATATTATCACTTCCTTTTCATGGGTAAATATAACACTATGAGTTCCATTTGTCAATATGATTTTTGAATTTATATGTAAAATTTTATTAATTATTTTAAAGATTGCCAAGAAGGGAGGACTTTTTGGCAATCTTTTCATTCTTATTTCATTGCTTTTTCTGCATATTGATTATTTACAATTTTGTCGTATGGTGCATTTTCCTTTAATTCTCCTGCCATAATCATAACTTCTTCTAATCTCTCAAATACTTCCTGTTTTAATACTGGTGTATCATTCCAGGCATCAATATCTTTGTAACTTTGAATTGCTGTTGCTAACATTTCTATGTCTGTATCTGGGAAAAAGCTCTGAATTACTTCGGCTATTTCTTTACTACTGTGTTCTTTTACCCATTGTTGTCCCTGATAAATGGCATTTGTAAATTTCTGAATGGTATCTTGATTATTTTCTATATAACTTTTTTTAGCAAAGTATGCTGTGTATGGAATTTCTCCTGCTGCTTCTCCCACGGATGCTACAATATATCCTTTTTGTTGTTCTTGTGTCATAGAAGCTGTTGGCTCAAATAGCGTAACATAGTCAGCATTTCCACTAGCAAAAGCTCCTGCCATTAAATCGAATTTGATACTATCATCTAAAGTGGTATCTTTTTGTGGGTCAATTCCATTTTTCTTTAATACATACTCTAGTGTCATGTATGGTACTCCACCTTTTCTTCCTGGAATAACCATTTTTCCTTTCACGTCTTGCCAACTAAAATTTTCTGTTTGATTTCTAGCGACTAAAAAAGAACCGTCTTTTTTGGTCATTTGTGCAAATACTTGCGTATAATCTTCTTTTCCTTCATTATAAACATAGATAGAAGCCTCTGGTCCTGCAAATCCAATGTCACATTGGTTGGCAAGCACAGCTGTCATAACAGCATCTGCTCCCCTTTTCTGATGACAACATAATATTGTTAGTCTTTTCTGTGCTTAAATGCAAGATGTTACAGCCATTTACAAAACTTTGATTACACAGCATTTTCTTTTGGTTTTCTGCTATTTCTGTATTTAATAATTTAATTTCAACGGTATCTCCTTCTCCATAAGCACTTTCTACTAATAAATTTAGAATGTCTTTTTTGGATTTCAAGTCAAAGGTTTCAAATATATCAAAGCAATTGTCTATGATATTTAATATGTATTTTGATCCTTTGCTTAACTTTGTGTTCATCTTCTTGTTTTCACTCTTTGAATGTTCCAAAACATCAATTTCATTTTTCAATTCTTCTTTTTTATTTTGTGCTTTTATTAATTCTTGATTGATAATGCTAATTACAGAAATATCGATGTATTTTACTTTTTCGGCTAAGTCTTTAATTTCTTTTTCGTTTTTTTCATATTCTTTTTTTAACGTTTCCATTTCTGCTGTTATATCTTCTTTTGGATTGTGATTGAATGCTATATTTTTTAATTCTTGATAAACTTCTGAATTTGGTACAAATATGTCTTTTAAAATTTTGATAAAATTATTGTCTAATTCATTTCCTTTTATATTATGAGAATTGCAATTTATCTTTCTAGTTCTGTCCTTTTCCCTACAAACATAATAATAGGTCGTTGTTCCATCTTTATTTTTTCTATTTGATTTTGGTATCATTTTGTTGCCACATTTTTTACATCGTAATATTCCAGAAAATATGGTTTCATTGGTAGGATTGGCACTTGCTCGATAGCTTTTATCTTTATTCTTTTCTAATAATTCTTGTACTTGTACCCATTCTTTTCCTGTTACATATCCTTTATGCAGTCCCACTGCTATTATCCAATCTTTTAATGGTCTATCTTTTTTGTTATTATCTGTTTTATTATAAGCAATTATCCCATATTTTCCATCAAACTTTTCCCTTCCATCTTGCTCTACATATATGTTTTGCCCTCTATTTTTAAAGTATTGTAAGATGACATTATCATTTTGACTATATACAGGATTGGTAAGTATGTTTTTTAATGAGTATTTTCTAAATTCTTTGCCTTTTCTAGTATAGATTTTATTTTTTAATAGGTAATATTCTAATCCTGCTAATGATTTGCATTCTAAGTATTTTCTAAAAATCAGTTGTACTTTTTGCTTTTCTTCTTCGTTTATTTTTAATTTGTAGGCTTTTTTATTTTTCTTTTCTAATGTATTTGCCTTAGTATTTTCTTCTGCTATTTTCATGATTTCAACTTTTTCTGAATCAAATCCGAGTGGTGTGTCTCCTCCTAGCCATCTTCCTGTTTTGGCAAGTTCTAACATATTGTCTCTTATTCTTTCTGCTATTACTTCTCTTTCTAGTTGAGCAAATACTGATGCTATGTACATCATGGCTCTTCCCATTGGTGTGGTTGTGTCAAATTGTTCTTTTATGGATACGAAACTTGTATTTAGTTTGTTTAATTCATTCATTAGACTAGAAAAATCGGCTATATTTCTACTGATTCTGTCTAGTCTATAACTAATTAATATATCAAATGGATTTTCTTTTTCTTCTTCTAAAAATTGTTTAAATTTAGGTCTTTCGATATTTCCTCCTGAAAATCCTTCATCTTCAAATATTGTTGTTTCTATTTCATATTCTTTTTCTGGATAGTTCTTTTTGATATATTCTTTTGCTAGTTCTATTTGATTTCCTATGGAATCTCCTTTGTCTGAATATTTTGATTTTCTTGAATATATAGCTATTCTAAGTTTTTTCTTCATTTTTCTTCCCTCTTTTTCATAATAAAATCTATGCTATTATTTGGTATTACATACTTTAAAGCAACAAAAAAAGAACTACTATTTTTATTTTAGTAATTCTTCCACATTTGTTGCATTCACAGGTAAAAAATCACATTTGCAAATTTAATTCAAATCTTTCTATAAATCCTATCCATTCTCCTTTTTCGTTTTTAACTCCTTGCATATAAACTCTTTGTTTTTTGGAATTTACAAATATAAATACATCTTTTCCAGTTTTTTTATTTCTTCATAAGTGTTCTTTATTTTTTCAATAGATTTTTCATTGTGGCAATCAAATATGCTTTTTCCCATTAAATTTTTTCCCTTTTTATAATAATGGTCTTGTGCTTTTTTATTCATAAAACTAATAATATAATCATTGTTTACAAAGATTATATTATATGGGTAGCTATCCAAAATTCCTTTTACTATTTCTAATTCTTTCATGTTATTTTCTCCTTCAACTACTTGTAACTCTAATCTCTTATTTTAATCAACTATATCTTGAATCTGGTTTTTCAATTCTTCTAATTCTATATCAAGAAATCCCCAAACCATATTTAAGTTTACCCCTTCATAATCATGTACAATTCTATTTCTTAAAGCTTTTAGACCTCTCCATTCAATATTAGGATTTTCTCTTATTGTTTCTTCACTGACTTTTCCCACTAATTCTCCAATTTGGCTTAAATTAAAAACGCAAGCATTTACTGTTTTTCTATCTTGGTTAAACTGTTCGTGAGAATACCCAGTTATAAATTCTTCAATTTCTTCAATATATTTTAAAACTTTCGTTATTATTATTTTATCTTTACTTTTCATAAATGACTACTCCTGTCTTTTCTATTTCTTTTTCTATTTTTGAATTTTTATCAATTTCTAGCTTTTCAATAACATCAACTTCTTTGTCTAGTTTTTCTCTTATTTTGTCTACCATAGCAAAAAACTTTAACCCTTTAATTTTACCTTTGCTATCAATTAATATATCTATATCACTATTTTTAGTAGGCTTATTCTTGGCATAAGAACCAAATAATATTGCTTTTTCAACTTCTGTATTTGCTAAAATTTCATATACCATATTTTTTATATCTTCAATAGAATATATTTTTGTAGTCATATACTTCTCCTCCTTAATTTCTTCTTTTTTAGTATAGCATAATTTATTTCGAATTACTATCATTTATCTTAATTATTTTGTAAATATTCTAATATTTCATTTTTTATTTGTACTTTTTCTTCATAACTTATGTCTAATTTTTCAATGCTTTCTTTAATTAACAATGCTTTTATAAATGCTAAATTATGTATATAATTCTCGCTATTTCCTGTATTAATGTTTATCTGCATTTCACACCTCTTATTTTAAATGTATGCCTATTATTTTAGGTTATTCAAATATTTTACTTAATTTTTTACTAACAACTTTTAGGCATAACTTGACTATATAACACTTTATCATGTTATATTTTGTCCTTCACTATATAAGAGTGCAATTATAAAATGAAAATGGTCATTTTTTAAATTTTTATTTTTTTTTTCATTAATTTAATATTGAAAATGTAAAATGCCAAAAGTATAAATTTTATTACTAACTTCTGGTATTCTTGTTTTATATCCATTCTTTTATTAAATCTTTTGAAATATTCAAATTTCCTCTTCCTATGCCAATTTCTATATCTGGTTTAGGTTTTCCATGATAATCACTTCCACCACTAATATATAAGTTATTTTTTCTAGCATACTCTACTAAAATATCTTTTTTATTGTCATCTACTGATGAAGGATGAAAACATTCTATTCCATCTAATTTTGTTTCTTTTCTTAAATTATCTATAAACCCAATTGCATCTTCAAATTTATATTCGAATGGATGAGCTAAAAATGCTTTTCCTCCTGCTTGATGAATAATATCTACAACTTCTTTAGCTGAAGGTCTAAATTCAATATGGTTCATAAAATAGCTACTATTAGGATTTGATAGACCTTTTCTATAAAATATTCCCATTGATTTTGTAAATTCACCTAATATTTCATAATTTTCTTTGTGTCTCAATAGTTCTGTATAAATTAATGTTTCTGTAAATTGAGTTGCTTTTTTAGGCTTTTCTATTTTGGTTTCATCATATTTAAGTCCATGTTTATCACATATATCCAACAATCTTTTATAAAATATTACCTGTTGTTCTCTTAATTTTTCTTCTGAATAATATTTTTGGCACCATTCATTCATCACATCTGTATCCACATTATATCCTAATATCTCAACATTTCTTCCTTGTGATACAGCATTTTGTTCTGTCCCTCTAATAATTTTACCTGTAAAATTATTTTCCCTCATTGCTTTATCATTATATTGTTTACAGGTGTTATGATCTGTTATTGAAATATATTCTAATTTTCTTTCTTCACACATATTTAGTATCTCTTCTACGCTCTTATCTCCATCTGAATAAGTGGTATGCATATGTAAATCTACCATAATTTTCTCCTCTTTCTCATCAAATTTATGTAATCATTTTATCATATTTTTTTAATTTACTCAATAAAATTATGGTAATTTATAAACTCTCTATATTACTGACTGACAGAATTATTATTATATTTATTTTTATTAATATTATTATTTCCTTGTAAATTTTACAACTCTATAACTGTATCTTTTACTATTCCAGAACTGTAATTTTTACAATTCTAAATGTCTAAATTTTTACTATAACATTTTCACACACTTATAGTATTTAATCAATTATAGTATAGTTTCATATAGAGGCAAAAATAGCCCACTATTTTTGCAGGAAGAGGGCGAGTCACGAATCGCCCATACACAGCTTAAAAACGAAGTTTTTAACAGATGCACTATAAAAAAATGTAGGTCAAATGTGAGTCATCTTTTTTTCCTATTCTTTTTACTATATAGTTCTATTTTTTTATTTTTTATAATTCAAATTCTTCTTCCCTCTTCTTAACATACTTTTTAGATTTTCTTTTCCTATCTTTATTGCCAGTTTTATATTCAGCTTGTCCATTCAAAATAATTGTTTCATTCAATATTCCTTTGTTTTTAATCTTAGTAAATACATTTGCAACATCTTCATAAGTAGTATGATAATTTTCTACTTTTACTTGATTTTTCAATATTTCTTTCTTTTGGGAAAATGCTGTCAGCAGGGAAGGGGCGTTTCTGCTCCTTGCCCAGTTGTTAATTCTATATCCATTCCATTTTCTTTAAAATATCCATTATTAATAGCCACATATTGTGGTGCATAGAAAACAGAACGAGTTACCTCATTTACTTTTATTGTCTTTAAACCTTGACTATCTTTATTTCGCTGGTTTATAATTGTTCCTACTATGCTAAATAACATCGCAAGAATTACTATAATTACGATTATCATGAATTTCTTTTTCAAATTTCTTCCTCCTTTTATCAGCACATGGGACATTATCTACGTCCCCATGTCCCAATTATTTGAATTTTTTTGCGTGTAGGATAAATTTTTCTAAGAATAGTACAGCTGCATACATGATGCCAGCCACAATACCTAATATAATTACACTTGCCATAACCAAGTCTAATTTAAACACTTGCCCTCCATAGACAATTAAATATCCCAGTCCTGCCTTAGATACTAGAAATTCTCCTGATATAACGCCTACTAACGAAAGTCCTATATTGACTTTTAATGAGTTAATAAAGGTAGAAAGATTAGCTGGTATGACAATCTTGGTTAGTGTTTGAAACTTGCTTGCTTTAAACGTTTTTGCCATTTTGATAACTTCTTTGTCAGTTTTTAAAAATCCATTTAGGTTTTCTAAAATTGTTACAATTAAGGAAATAGCCACTGCCATCACAATAATAGCTGGCATTCCTGCTCCCACCCATATAATAATGACTGGTCCGCAAAGCTACTTTAGGTAAGCTATTTAATACTACCAAATAAGGTTCTGCCACTTTTGATAGAAAATCTGACCACCATAGAATAATGGCAATGATAATACCCAATCCAGTACCAAGTAAAAAACCAACTACAGTTTCATATACCGTAACGCCAATATGTTTCATCAAATCATTGGAACTTAAATTCGTAAAAGTCTCCCATATTCTACTAGGTTGGCTCATAATAAAACTATCGATTATTTTTTGATTGGCTAGTATTTCCCATACAGCAAGAAATCCTACTAATATGGCAATTTGTGTTAACCATACCATATATTGTTTATATTTTTTGTTTCTTAAATATTGTTTTCTTTCTTTTGAAATTAGTTGTTTATTCATCGACTCCTAGCTCCTTCCATAAAGTATTGAAATATTGGCTAAAGGTAGGTTTTTCTCTACAATTAATTGGATTTCTATTTTCCATATCAAACTCAATTTTATGAATATCCTTTACGGTTCCCGGTCTGGCATTTAATACAACTACCCTATCCGACATGCTAATAGCTTCTGAAATATCATGTGTTACAATAATAGCAGTAATTCCTTCTTTTCGTAAGATGTTATAAATATCATTGGTTACCATGATTCTAGTTTGATAGTCTAGTGCTGAAAAAGCCTCATCTAATAGCAAAATTTTTGGTTTGACTGCCAATGTTCGAATAAGGGCTACTCTTTGTCTCATACCTCCTGATAACTCAGATGGATATTTATCTTTAAAGTCATATAAATCATATTTTTTCAATAATTCCTCTACATAGGCTTTTGCTTCTTTGTTCTTTTTTCCTTTTATTTCTAAGCCAAACATGGTATTACTTAATATGGTTTTCCATTCTAATAAGCAATCTCTTTGTAACATATAACCTACTTTAGGTGATATGCCTTCCACTTTTTCTCCTTCTATGTAGATTTCTCCTGATGTTTTGTCTTCTAGACCTGCTATAATGGATAATAGAGTAGATTTTCCACATCCGCTTGTTCCTATGATACTTACAAATTCTCCTTTTTTGATTCTTAAATTGACATTTTGAATGGCTAGTATTTCTCCTTCTTTGTTTTGGTATTTTTTGGTTATGTTTTTTATTTCTAGTATTTTTTCCATTGTTTCCCTCCTTGTCATTTATCCTAATATATTTTATGTTAAATTAACAAAATGAGTTCTTACCATATAAAAAAAACAGACCTAGTTTGGTCTGTTCATTTGCTTATCCTGCTGTTGCCAATTCTTCTTTTATTTTTTGTAATTCTTCTTCTTTAATTTTAGTTGTCTGTAATATAATTTTTTCATCTAGCTTTATACTAATCATATTTTTGACAATTTCTTTTTGACTTTCTTTTCGTATACGCCTATGATTTTCCTCCCTCATTTGGTTTATTAAACTTTCCAGTCTATCCATCTTCTTTTCGCCTACCTTTCTTTCTATTTTTTCTAACAATTTTTGTTGTATTTTTTCTTCCAATGTATCTTCTAATAAATAGCTTATCATATTAACGAATTCTTCCAATATTTTTTTATTTTGAGTCGATTGAATGATAATTTCTAAATTCTCAACTAATTCTTCACTACTTTGGGCTTTTTCAAGAAACATGATATAACCAAACATAGAATTTTTTTGTAATAACATCTGTCTTGGAAACTTGTTAATATCAATAAAATTATATTCTAACTCTATTTGATATCTTTCAAACACATAATCTCCAATCTGTTTTTCTCGAAAATTTCTTGGCATTTTCCATTTTTGATTTCCTGTATAAATAACAATCGGAACAATAATTGGATATCTCGTATTTTTTCCAATCTTTTTGTTTCGACTCCATTCTTGCATAATATCTAAGCAGTAATTTAACATTCTATAAGGCATATTGTAATCTATGGTAGATTGATGTTCAATTAGGAAAAAAATCTCTTGGTTCTTTAGCTTATATACTAAATCTGCTTCTTTTGATTTATATTTTTTAGTAATATAACTATTGGTATAGCGAGTTAATTCTTCCTCTTTAACCTTTTCTCTTGGTACAACAAACTGATTAATAAATTGTGTAGCCTCTTCTTTATCCTGTAATATCTTTTTGATTAATTTATCGTGGGAATATTTTTTCTCCACTTGATTCAAGTTGTATTTTGCACTTTCTTCTGCTAATTGCATAACCGCATTTAATCTCAATGTATGAATACATTTTATATATTGTCCATAAGTAAAAACCTTCAATATGATTCCTCCTATATTTTATCTTAATTTTATTTTGTTGTCAAGTTTTATAAATAGGTAAATTTATTTTTTGTCTTTTGTTCTTTTTTATGGAAAATTTGTTACTATTTTCGAATTGAATTTTGAATTAAATTTTTTGATATATTTTTTGCTAGATATAAAACTAATTAGTATTAAAACATCAAATAGGAAGAATTGCAAGTCTTTCTACAAATCTTCCTATCTTTTGACATTATTTCTATAATTTCTACTTTTTATTTATCCAAATAATGACTGATTTCTTCTAATCCTTCAAAATTTTTCTGTCGATAAACATCGTATACAACAATATTAACAGAATTAGCAAGATTTAAGGACCTTAATGTCGGTCTCATTGGAATGCGAATCGTCTTATCAATATATTTATGTAATAAATTCTCTGGTAAGCCTTTTGTTTCCTTACCAAACAACAAAAATATCTCCTCCTTATCTTTATAATTGGGAGCAGAATAAACCTGTTTTCCCTTTGTTGTCACAAAAAACATCTCATTTTCTTCTGGCTTATATTTCTTTAAAAACTCATCTAACGATTTATGCTCCTCCAGTTCTACCTTATCCCAATAATCCAATCCGGCTCTTTTAACAGCCTTATCTGACACGTCAAATCCCAATGGATGTATTAAATGCAATTTAGCCCCTGTTGCTGCACAAGTTCTTGCAATATTTCCTGTATTTTGTGGTATCTCTGGTTCCACCATAACAACATGTATTCTCACTTTTATTCCCTCTTTCTTTTATCATAGCGAGTTTTGGACTATTACAAACTCGCTATTCCCAAACTCGTGATTTCAATTTTACTTGAATTGTTTTTGTCTTACATATTCATATAATATAATTCCTGTCGCTACAGAAGCATTCAAACTTTCTGTTCTTCCCAGCATTGGTATCTTTATTTTTTCATCAGCAAATTCTTGAATCTCTTTTTCCACTCCATTTGCTTCATTCCCAATAACAACTACTTTTTTATGATAATTAACATCATAAATGGTACTTTCCGTTTGTAAAGATGATACCATGATTTTAAATTTATGTTTTTTGATTTCTTTTAGCGTTTGTTTTAAATCTTCACACTCTATGATTTTCACTCGAAAGATAGCTCCCATTGTAGAACGTACTACTTTTGGGTTGTAAGCATCTGCCGTTCCCTTCGATACTAGTATTTGTGTTAACCCTATACTATCAACCGTTCTTAAAATCGCTCCTAAATTTCCTGGGTCTTGTATATCATTTAACGCTACTATCAAATCCTGTGTGTAATCCATTTGTGTATTGGCATTTGTTTTTTCTATAACCGCTAAAATCCCTTGTGGTGTCTGCACTTCTGATAAATACTTAAAGATTTTTTGCGTCACATAGATGCATTCATATTTAGCAATTTCATACATCACATCTTTTGGTATCGCTTCATTTCTCTCACAATCATCACACAAAATAATTTGTTTAATTGGTGCTTTTTCTTGTACTGCTTCTTCCACTAATTTAATTCCCTCTATCACATATTCATGATTGATATCTCGATATTTCTTATCTTTAAGCTTTTTTACATGCTTGATAAATTCGTTCTCTTTACTGGTTATTCTTTGCATATTACTCTCCTTTACTAGTTAAGTACTTAACCCTCTTTTGCATTTCTTTAAAAACTTAACCTGTCCCAAAAGTAGCCAAAAGGGGTATGATGGTGCCTGTCCCAAACGCACCCCAAAGTCACATCCTTAAAAATTCTGTTACGTCATTTAAAATTTGTCTTTCGTCGTCTTTTTCTATTTGTAGTGTTATCATAGGTTTGATGCCTGCTGAGAATTTGATTCTGTTTCCATATTTTTTGACTAGTTTAGTGATGTCTAAGTCAAATTGATTTGGTTCAAAGGTAAATACGACTGCTGTTTTCTTTTCTGTGTGTTTGCTTGCTATTTTACTGATTTTTAGTTGTTTTGCTAAATATTTAATTCTAGCGATGGCAATTAGATTTTCTACTTCAACTGGCATGTTACCAAAGCGGTCAATGATTTCATCTGTAACATTTTGTATGTTTTCTTCATTTTGACAAAGTGCAATATTTTGATAAATTTCTATTTTTTGATTGGCATCTGGTATATATTCATCTGGTATATAACTGGTTACGTTTAAGTCTATTTGAATTTCTATGTCTGGTTGGATTTGAATTCCTTGCATTTCTTTTACCACTTCGTCTAGCAAATGGCAATAGGTGTCATACCCCACTTGTTCTAAGTGACCGGATTGAATTTCTCCGAAGTAAGCTTCCTGCTCCTCTGATTTGCAGGTCTCTCATGGCTATTTTAAAGCCTGAACCAAATTCAGTAAATTCTTTGATGGCTTTTAATCTTTTGTCTGCTATTTCGGTTAATAATTTGTCTTTTTTATAAGTAATATAGGCATATGCCTGTCTGTCTGCTCTTCCTACTCTTCCTCGTATTTGATACAATTGAGCTAATCCCATTCTATCTGCATTTTCCACAATAATGGTGTTGGCATTTGGTATGTCGATTCCGGATTCTAGTATGGTGGTACAAACTAATACATTGGTTTTTCCTTCCATAAATTCCTTCATGATTTCTTCGATTTTAGTTCCTGTCATCTTTCCATGTGCATAGACTACATTTGCTTCTGGTACTAGGCTGGCTATATTATTTGCCTTCTTTTGAATTCCCTCTACATGATTGAATATATAAAATACTTGACCATTTCTTTCTAATTCTTTGGTAATCGCTTCTTTGATAACCTCTTCATCATATTCTAACACATAAGTTTGAACAGGTTTTCTGTTTTGTGGTGGTTCGTAAATGACTGACATATCTCGTATTCCTACGATTGACATGTGCATCGTTCTTGGGATTGGTGTTGCTGTCATGGTTAAGACATCAACATTTGTTTTTAATTGCTTGATTTTTTCCTTGGCTTTTACTCCGAAGCGATGTTCTTCATCAATAATTAATAGTCCCAAATCTTTAAATTCAATATCTTTACTCAAAATTCGATGCGTTCCAATTACAATGTCTACTTCGCCTAATTTTAATTTTCTAACGACTTCGTCTTGATATTTCTTACTTTTAAATCGATTTAAAATTTCTACTGTAATCGGAAAATCTTTCATTCTTTCTTTGAATTCTTGGTATTGTTGTTCTGCTAAAACAGTAGTTGGTGCTAGGTAAGCAACTTGCTTTTGGTCCATAACTGCTTTAAAAGCTGCTCTTAGAGCCACTTCTGTCTTTCCATATCCTACATCACCACATAATAATCGGTCCATTGGTTTTACGGTTTCCATATCTTTTTTTACTTCTTCAATACAACGCAACTGGTCATCTGTCTCTTGATAAGGAAATTTTGCTTCAAATTCATTTTGCCAAGGGGTATCGTGACTAAATGCAAACCCTTGCATTTTTTCCCTTTTGGCATATAATTCGATTAACTCTTTTGCTACTTCTCGTAAATTATTTTTTACTTTTGTTTTCGTATTTTCCCATTCTTTGCTTCCTAAACGATTTATTTTTGGCTGAATGTTATCTCCACCAATATACTTTCGAACAGAGTCTAAATCATTGGTTGGTATATATAAAATATCATCATTTTTATATTTTATTTTAATATAATCTTTTATCGTTCCATCTGCTTGGATAGTATTAACGCCAATATAAATACCAATTCCGTATTTTTTATGAACAACGTAATCTCCGACTTTTAAGTCGGCAAAGACTATCTTTTCTCCTTCTTTAAACTCACTGCTTACCAGTCGTCTTTTTCTTTTTTCTCCATCCATTAAGTCATCTGCAACAATAACTAATTCTTGTAACTCATAAGCTTCCCATCCTGCTGATAAAGTTCCAATGGTAATGGTTACAATCGATTGATTTGCTTTTACGATAATGGTTTGATTTAATTGTTCTTCTATTTTGTTTATGATATTTTTGTCATTTAATAAAGCTTGTAGCTTTTTTGCTTTTTCTTTCGTAGATACTAGCATATATATTTTTTTCTTTTCTTGGATTGCCTTTTGTAAATCTTCTATTAAATTATCTAGTTCACTTTTGTAGTAATTTACCTCTCTGTATGCAAATTTGTATTTCTCATTTGCTAATTTATTTTCCCTATCTTGTTTTTCGATATAAACAATTTGCCTGTTTTGCAGTTTTTCTTCTATTTCTTCATAGGTTACCAAATTGGTAATGGCATCTGGTATGATTTTTTCTTTTTCTAATAAAGCTTTTCTTAAATTGTTGTTATCGATTGCGAGGTTCGTTGCTCTTTGTTTTATTTTCCCAATTTCTTCTAAAAATATACAATAATGCGTAGATAAATAGTCTAGTAAGGTTTCTTGTTTTTCATAAAAACAGTTAAAATATTTATCTATTTTACTGATATAATTTCCTGCTTTTATTTGTTCGATATCTTCTTCTATTATTTCCTTTTGTTTCTGGTTACTAACTGTTTCTTCTATTTTTTGACAGATTTTTTCAATGGATTTTTCTAAAATGTATTCATGGGCTGGATAAATGGTAGCTTTTTCTAATGTGCCAACTGACCTTTGACTGGTAATGCTAAAGTTTCGGATAGAATCGATTTCGTCTCCCCAAAACTCAATTCTAACACCTGTTTTTTCATTGGTAGCAATATCAAGAATACCTCCACGAATACTAAATTGTCCTCTTCCTTCTATTAAATCGTATCTTACATATCCTAGTTGAATCAATTTTTGCTTAATTTCATCTAAAGAATAGGTCTCTCCTATTTTGAAATTTAATTCATTGGCATATAGCATTTCTTTTTTGGGTAGCTTTTGGGTGATAGCTTCTACGGTAGTGACTACGATTAAATTTTTTCTGGATTTTATCTGGTTGAAAGCTTCAATTCTTTGATAGGGAAGCTCTTTGCTTTCTGCTATATAGTCATAAGTTACAATCTCCTTTTTGGGAAATAATACAATATTGTCTGTAAAGTATTGAATGTCTTGATATAATTTTTTTGCTTGGATTTCATTGTAGGTAACAATGCAAATTGGCTTTTTTCCGAATTCATGGATGGCTGTTCCGATTTGTATCATTCCCACGTCAGTTAAGCCCGATATGGCTATCGGACTTGTTTTGTTTTCGATTTGTTTTAGTAAATCAATGAATTTTTCTGATTTACCAAGCTCTCCTAAAATGGTATTCATTTTTTTCTCCTACATTTTTATCACTAATTTATCAAACTTAGCATGAATATAATTCTTTAATTTGGTCATAAACTCCTCTGGTTTAATTTCCTTTTTAGCTACCAAATCTAAGCCTTTTTCCCAACTAGCAGTAAGTTTTGGATTTAGCATATCTGGCATAGAGCCATACACAATATCATAAATTTTCTCTCCTTTCTGAGTTGGTGTAATAATCTGTGTTTTATTATTTACCTCAATATATTTGATTTTTTCTAACTTTTTCATGATTTCTGCTCTGGTTGCACTGGTTCCAATCCCAGCTCCTTTAATTTGCTCCCTTAATTCCTCTTCTTCAATCAGTTTTCCCGCATTTTCCATGGCTAAAATAATGGAACCCGAATTATATCTAGTTGGTGGTGAAGTCTCGGCATCTTTTATCTCGAAATTTTTAATTTCAATCGTTTGACCTTTTTTTAAATTTTTTAAAATTTCTATGTTATCATCTTCTTGCTTTTTATTGTTGTCATTTTGTGTACTTTCCATTCTGTTTTCCACATTTTCTTCCTTTTTTGTGGATTTCTTTTCTCCTTTTTCAATCGGTTTCAAAATTTCTAGAAATCCTTGTTTCACACAAACCTTTCCACTGCAATGAAATGTCTCATTTTTTATGCTGACGGTTACTTGCATTTTGCTATATTCTGCTGGGGGATAAAAAATGGCTAGAAATCTTTTTACAATTACTTTATAAACTTGCTTTTGTAAATCTGGCAATTGATTGTAATTTTCATATCCTTGTCCCGTTGGTATGATAGCGTAATGGTCCGTAATTTTACTGTCATTGACATATTTGGTTTTTATCAAATCGGTAGCATATTTTTCTTCCACCATTTTTTTAATATACCCTTGTATTTCTTCGTCTTGGAAACCTCTTGCTATTCCATTCAAATTTTTCGTTATTTCTTTTGCAACTGCTGTTGAAAGTACTCTTGCATCTGTTCTTGGGTAAGTTACTAACTTTTTTTCATATAAATTTTGTATGATTTCTAAGGTTTCATCTGGTTTGATTTTAAATCTTTTGGTACATTGATTTTGAATCTCTGCTAAGTTGAACAAAAGTGGTGCATTCTCTTTTTGCTTAGACTTTTTTAATTCCGTTATGGTTGCTTGTTTTCCCTTTAAACTTGCTATAAAATCTTTAGCATCTTGTTCTTTCTTAAATCCTGTCTCATTATATAGTTTAGTAGATTCATACATTTCTGATTTTTCATTGACTTTCCATTCTGCCTTAAAAGAAGCTATTTCATCACCAAACTGTCCTAAAATTTTATAATATTTTGTCTTGACAAAATTTCTAATTTCTCTTTCTCTTCCTACAATCATACCCAATACGCATGTCATAACTCTACCAACTGATATAGAAGCTTTGTCTTCCTGAATGCTTTTCGCTAATTGTCTTCCATAAATAATGGATAATAATCTTGAAAAATTAATACCAATTAGATAATCCTCTTTTGCTCTTAGATAGGCACTATCAGACAGACTATCATATTCTGATAAATCTTTGGCTTCTCGAATTCCTCTTGTAATTTCTTCCTCTGTTTGGGAATCAATCCATACTCTTTTCATTTTAGCTTTTGGATTCGGTTTTGCCATCATAAATACTAATCTTTGTATGTACTCTCCTTCACGTCCAGAGTCTCCTGCATTATAGATTTCTTCAATGTCTTCTCTTTGCATCAATTCTTTTACAATGTTAAATTGATTTTGTACGGCTGGAATGATTTCATATTTCCAATCTTCTGGAATAAAAGGAAGCGTTTCTAATCGCCATAATTTTAATTTTTCATCGTATTTATCTGGATAACTCATTGTCACTAAATGTCCCACACACCATGTGATAATCCATTTCTCTGATTCTAAATATCCATTTCTTCGATTGGTGGTTATTTTTAATGCTTTTGCAAATTCCATAGCAACTGATGGCTTCTCTGTTATCAATAATTTTTTGCCCAAATTTACTACAATCCTTTCTTCTTTTTTATTACTCTATTTTTAACGAAGTTTATTATATTTTTTATATTGTAGGAAAGTTCTCCTAGTAGGAGGACTTTCTGTACAAGATAAATATGGGAATTTATAGAATTTCTTTGCGGTTATCACCGCTTAGATTTCTTAGCCGTATGAGCATTAGCGAATTACGGATAAGTTATGCGTTAGAAAATTCTTAAATTCGTTTTTTATGAAATGACAATTTCTAAAATACTAGCTTAGATATCATATATTATTTGCGACACCTCGTAAGCGACCAGCCTCTGCATACTGCCACTGTAACAAGCAAAGCTTTAACAGTGGACAGCAAAACGAGCAAAAGCGAGTGCGATTGGAGCAACCATCTGCATTTTAAATTAAGAAGGTTGCGACACACAAGGTGTAAAAAATAATATATGATATCTTAAGTTTTCAGTATGTAATGTGTAAACTTTATGAATGAATATTATCCTCAATATATTCATTCACTATTCTTTTTACCTTCATCATTTCGTCCCTTGTCTTTGGTATTTGGTAATAAAATTTATCAATCATCTTATTCATATTATCATTTTCTTTTAAAACTTTAAAACTATAAGAAAAATTAATATCAAAAACATAAGAAGCAAAACGTAAAATTTGGTCTGTTTCGCTAATACGATTCCTACTATCTGCCAATTTCTTTTGATAAACATTTTCTAGCATTTTTTCCGACAATTTGCCTTCTTCTACTTGTCTCCTTCTTTCTGGTTCTTCCCAATAAATAACTGCCCCTTCATAGATAAGGTCTAATTTATCGGCATCTCTTATCATTTTACAAAATAGCTCTTTTTCTTGTGACAAACCTTCTGATATTTGGTATTTATTGTGTTCCTGTACAGCTGTATAAATAATATCATCATAGGTATCTTCCTCTATATATTTTCTGATATAATTGTCTTTTTTTAAGATTTCTACTCCCGTTTCTCCATGATTAAATTTTTCTTTTTGCTTTTTATCTATTATTTTATATTGCTCAAACCTTCCTATATCATGAAGCAATCCAATTAATTCTGCTAATTGAATTTGCTCTTCTGTTAATTTTAAATGAATGGCTAATTTTTTACAATTTTCTGCCACTCTTATAATATGCCCTAATTTCATCTGTATTCTTGGATTGTCTATTGATAGTTCATTAACATGTTTTACTAATTCTTTTTTGGCATTTTCAATATTTATCATAATCACACCTCGCTTTGCATTGTATCATTTTTGTAATATAAATTCAAGAATATTGAAAATCTTGCAAATATTTAGATTTGAAATGTTACAAAATTTTGAATGTATCATCATATTTTACTTGAATCTCTAACAGTTTTATTGTATAATAAGTAAAATAAAAAGTGAATTCAAGAATTTATAACATTCGCATATTTAATTTCACGAAAGGAGTTTCAATTTATGGATTATAAATTTAATGAGATTGAACAAAAATGGCAAAATTACTGGGATGAAAATAAAACCTTTTTTACTGATGTATGGGATTTTTCAAAGCCAAAGTTTTATGCATTAGATATGTTTCCCTATCCATCTGGTCAAGGTCTACATGTAGGACATCCAGAAGGATATACAGCTACTGATATTATGTCCAGAATGAAGAGAATGCAAGGTTATAATGTTTTACATCCAATGGGTTGGGATGCCTTTGGCTTACCAGCAGAACAATATGCTATCAAAACAGGAAATCATCCAGCTGGTTTTACCGCTAGTAATATTGCAACCTTTAAAAAGCAATTAAAAATGCTTGGACTTTCTTTTGATTGGGATAAAGAGATTTCTACTTGTGACCCAGATTATTACAAATGGACACAATGGATTTTTAAACAATTATTCCAAGATGGCTTAGCAAAATTAGTGGAAATGCCTGTTAACTGGTGTGAAGAATTAGGTTGTGTGTTATCCAATGATGAAGTAATTAATGGAAAAAGTGAAAGAGGTGGCTTTCCTGTTGTTCGTAAAAACATGAAACAATGGGTTCTAGACATTCCTCAATATGCTGATATTTTATTAGATGGACTAGATGAAATTGATTGGCCGGAATCTACCAAAGAAATTCAAAGAAATTGGATTGGTCGTAGCGAAGGTGCTGAAGTTACTTTTAAAGTAGCCAATCATAACTTAGAATTTACTGTATTTACAACAAGACCAGACACTTTATTTGGAGCTACTTATTGCGTATTAGCACCAGAATTAGAATTAGTAAATCAAATTACTACATCTGACTGCCAAGAAGCTGTTGAAGCATACAAAAAGGTAGCTGCTAGTAAATCGGATTTAGAAAGAACCGAATTAAATAAAGAAAAAACTGGTGTATTTACAGGTGCTTATGCCATCAATCCAGTCAATAGAAAAGAAATTCCTATTTGGATTTCTGATTATGTTTTGGCAACCTATGGTACAGGAAGTATTATGGCAGTTCCTGCTCATGACCAAAGGGATTATGAGTTTGCTACAAAATTTGGAATCGACATTATTCCTGTTTTAGAAGGTGGCGATATTACAAAAGAAGCCTTTACAGAGGATGGTCCTCATATTAATTCTGATTTTTTAAATGGTTTGAGAAAACAAGAAGCGATTCATAAAATGATTACCTGGCTAGAAGAAAACAAAATTGGTACAAAAAAAGTAAATTATAAACTTCGTGAATGGATTTTTGCAAGACAACGTTATTGGGGAGAACCGATTCCAATTGTATATGTAGATGATGAAATGAAAGCTTTAGCAGATAGCGATTTACCTTTAGTTTTACCCGAATTAGAAGACTATGCTCCATCCAAAGCTGGTGCTTCTCCTTTAGATAAAGCAACTGATTGGGTAAATACTGAATTTGAAAACAAACCAGCTAAACGTGAAACAAGTACAATGCCTGGAGCTGCTGGCTCTAGTTGGTATTTCTTAAGATATATCGACCCTAAAAACCAAGATGAATTAGCCAATAAAAAGTTACTAGAATACTGGTTACCTGTTGATTTGTATGTTGGTGGTCCTGAACATGCTGTTGGGCATTTATTATATGCTAGATTTTGGAATCAATATTTATACAATAAAGGTATTGTTCCTATCAAAGAACCATTTGCTAAACTTCGCCATCAAGGTATGATTTTAGGTACCAATGGTGAAAAAATGAGTAAATCGAAAGGAAATGTTATTAACCCAGATGATATGATAAAACAATATGGTGCTGATAGCTTAAGAGTTTATGAAATGTTTATGGGACCAATTGAAGCTGCTAAACCATGGGACCCAAACGGAATTGATGGTTCTAAAAAATTCTTAGATAGAGTTTGGAGATTATATACCGAATCTGAAAAAATAAAAGATGAAATAAATCCAAATCTTGAAAGGGTTTATCATTTTACAGTAAAAAAGGTAACCAATGACTATGAAACAATGAATTTTAATACCGCTATTTCACAAATGATGATTTTCATCAATACTGTCAATAAAGAAACTATCTTCCCTCTTAGTTATGCAGAAGGATTTCTAAAATTATTAAATCCTGTTGCTCCTCATATAACGGAGGAATTATGGAATATGTTAGGTCATACTGATACCATTACTTACGAAAAATGGCCTACTTATGACGAAGAGAAAACCATAGCAAATGAAATAACATTACCGATTCAATTGAATGGCAAATTAAAAGCTACCATTCAAATCATTCCTGATGAAGAGGAGTCTGTTGTAAAACAAAAGGTTCATGAAATGATTGATTCTAAATTAGAGGGAAAAACGATTATAAAAGAAATTTATGTAAAAAATAAGATTTATAATATTGTTGTGAAATAATTTATTTAGCCTATTAGACTGTGTTTTTATCTAAGTTCTAATAGGCTTTTATAAACCTTGAACTTGAACTTTATTTAATAAAAAGTCAATTTCCGTGTCATGATTTTCAAGTTTTTTTTCACAAAACTTGATGTTTTCTTCTTGCTTTTCTATTTTTTGTGTGTTTGTAGTAAAAGCATCAAATAATGCTCTTAATTTGTCTCCATGCTCATGCTCGATGACAGCTACACTTCTGCTGATATTTCTTATATCTTGTTGCATTTGTAATATGTCTTTCTGCATTTGTGGTATTTTTGCTATCTCTTTTTGCATTTCTGGTATCTTTGCTATTTCTTTTTGCATTTGTGCTATGTCTTTCTGCATTTGTGGTATTTTTGCTATCTCTTTTTGCATTTCTGGTATCTTTGCTACTTCTTTTTGTATCTCCGGAATTTTCCCCACTTGTTCTTGCATAACATCTATTTTAACACTAATATTTTGAATAGCAGCCAATATTTCATTTTTTGCCTCACTCTCCATAAAATCTCCTCCTTTCCTATATTCTACAATTAATTGTGTTATTATTATACACAGCTAGAACTGATATGTCAAGAAAAATCCATAGACAAATTTCGACTTTTTGTTCTTTTCTTTTATTAACCCTTCAAACTCTTCTGTCATAAAACTGTAAATAACATTTAATATTCTTGAAACACATTCGCTTTATTTTTATAGTATAATAGGTTTAGATTATACTAAGGAGAATTATCAATGAGTGTAGAAACAGATTTAAAAAAGGATGGAATTCAAGTAATCGAAACCCTACCCACTTTAAAAATCAATTCCATTGCACGAAACATATCACAAAAAATTTGTGATACTTTTCCTGATTATGGTTTTAATCAAAATGAATTATTTATTCGATTATCTAGGCTAAATATGTATAAAGCAAAAATGCCAGAGGGAATGGCAGAAGCAAATTATTTTTACAAAAATACTTCTATTTATTTCAATGACCATATTGCAGATGAAGATTTAGAAGAATTTGCCATCCATGAATGTATTCATTATATTCAAGAAATAAAAGATAAACGAAATTATTTAATAAGAATGGGACTTTGCGATTATACCGAATTTAAAATATATGGTTTAGGCTTAAACGAAGCTGCTGTTCAATTAATTTCATCTAAAATGAATGCCATTCCAAAAGAATATGTAAAATATTTTGGTATTAGCTTTGAAACAACAAGTCCTTCTTATTATCCTTTAGAGTGTTGTTTAGTCAATCAATTAGCTTATATTACTGGAGAAAATGTTTTATTTGAAAGCACCCTAAAAAGTAATGATAATTTTAAAAAATCCTTTTCTGAACTAACTTCTCCAAAAACATTTATGGCAATTCAAAATGCCATTGATGATATTCTTTATCATGAAGAGGATATTATTAAACTAAATAACAAAATTGCTCAAATTAACGATAGAAACAAAAGAGTCGATGGCATGATTAAAAAGATTGACGAATTAAAAAATGAAATAACTCTAATTTTTATGCGAACTCAAAATCTTATCATCTCTAGTTACTTTGATGCCGCTTTTGATAAAATTGTAGATTTAGAAGGTGTGGAGAAATATAGACAAAAACTATATAATTTTAGAGATGTTATTGGTTTTACAGAAGGATATAATTTTTTCAATGATTACTATGTTTCAAAAATGGAAGAGTTAGAACATAAATATAACTTATTAGAAAATGGACAATTTGAAACTGCTCTTAAATTGATTACCAAAAAAGAACATATCTTCATTCGTGTTATCAAAACATTAAAAAAACTTATCTTTGGAACATCTAGTCAAAAAGAAAATGTCCCATATTAGAAATGTAAAAATAATGAATTAAGAAATTCTAAATCAATTTTATGTTTTTCTCATAAACTTGATAAGATTTCTGATTCATTATTTTTTATTTGAATTCCTATTAAATTTGTTCACTTATGTTTTTTGCCGCTTCTCTCCCAGAATGTGCTGCCCATGCTACCGTTGCTTTTATCCCTGCTAAATCACCACCAGCATATATTTTAGGGTTAGAAGTTTGGTAGTTTTCATTAATTTCAAGATTTCCCCATTGATTCGTTTGTAAACCTAATTCCTTTACATATGGTTCTACTTGAGAACCAAGTGCCATTACCATATAATCCATCTTTATGGTATAATTGCTACCCTCTAGGTTAACTGGTACCAATCTAGTGTCATTTTCTTTTTGCACTAATTCCGTTTTAATTAATTCCACTTCTTCTACTTTATTTTTTCCCTTAATTTTTACAATATTATTTTGGAATAGAAACTCAATTCCCTCTTGCATAGCCTCTTCCACTTCTTTGTCCTCTGCTGGCATTTGTTCTCTCGCTCTTCGATAAATCACCTTTACCTCTTTTGCCCCTAATCTTTTAATTGTTCTGGCACAATCCATTGCTACATTTCCACCACCAACTACAGCTACTGTCTTGCCTTTGTAATCTGGGTGTAGCTTGTATTCTAAAAGTTCATTTCCGCCAAATACGCCTTCTAAATCTTCTCCTTCTACTCCCATCTTAGAAGATTGATTCGCGCCAAAACTTAAAAAAATGGCATCGTATTGGTTTTCCAAATCTTTTAGGAAAAGATTTTTTCCAAGTTCTTGATGATATTTAACTTGGATTCCTAATTGCAAAATTTTCTTGATAGATTTTTGAACAATTTCCTTTGGCAATCGAAACTCAGGAATGCCATGTACTAATAATCCACCTAAATAATCATATTTTTCATATATGGTTACTTGTATTCCTTTCTTTGCCAAAAAAGCACTAGCCGTCAGTCCTGCTGGTCCTCCTCCTATCACTGCTACCTTTTTATTAGTTTTATTTTGGTTTATCTCCTTCTGATAACAATTTAGCAAACTATTCTCCTCATCTACTATCGTATCAAAAATGAATGCTTCTAAATCTCCTATTGAAACTGCCTCTCCCTTAATACCTCTTACACAAGAACCTTGACATTGCTTTTGATGGGGACAAATTCTTCCACAAATACCTGGTAATACTGTGGTCTCTGATAATATCTCATATGCTTTTTTATAATTACCTTGCTTAATTTGTTCAATAAATTGAGGAATATGATTTCCTAAAGGACAACCCTTTATAGAACATGGCTTGGCTTTACAATTTAAACAGTAATTAGATTTTTCGTTTATTTCTTCCATTTTTATTACATTCCTTCCAAATTCATATCAATTTAGTTTGTTGTTCTCTGTATTTTATTATAGATATTACTGTCTGTCAATTTATTTGACCCTTTTGTACAATAACTAACACTTATCTAAGACCAATTTCAAATCATGAATAAAATCAATCTTTTTTGTATCATCGCGAAGCAAGGCAGCTGGATGCCAAGTTGGCATATAATAAATCCCCTTCTTTCCAATCCACTTGCCTCGAGAAGCTGTTATTCCATACTCTTTCCCTAAAATATTTTTAAGAGCTACACTTCCGAAGTAACACAATAATTTCTGGTTGTACCAAAATAACTTGATTTCGCAAATAATTCATACAAGCAAAAGCCTCATCTTCTTCTGGATTACGATTAGCTGGTGGTCTACATTTTACAATATTAGCAATATACACATCATCTCTTTTGATACCAACTGTTTGAAAAGCCATATCCATTAATTTACCAGCTCTTCCTACAAAAGGTTCTCCGAAGTCTATCCTCATCTGCACCAGGTCCTTCTCCAATAAACATAATTTTTGCCTTCTTATTTCCTACGCCAAAAACAATATTCTGCCTTGTCTTACACAACTTACACTTATTACAATCAACAATTGCCTCTTCTAATTCTTTCCACGTTTCAAACATTTGGTTATTTTTGGGACAGGCCCCATCATACCCCTTTTGGCTACTTTTGGGACAGGTCTCTCCTCCTTTTCTTTTTTATTTTACACATTGTTCTATTAATTTTATTTTTTTACTTTGGTTTGTATCTATTCTTGCTTTTGTTCCAATTGGGATAACGGTTTTGGTTTCAATATGTCCAAAATTGTTGGATTGGATGATTGGAAATGCATAGTCTCCTGTTAATGTGTCTAATACGATTTGCTCTAATGTGATGTTACTTTCATGTTGGTAATTTCCAAGCCAGATTCCTTTTATTTGGTCAAAAACTCCATTTTGTTTCATATGTGCTAAAGCATGACTTACCATAGCAGGATTTGCTTCCAATCCAAGTTCTTCTATGAATAATATTTTATCTTTGAAATCAACTTGATATTTACCACTTACTAGACTATGTATTAAAGTAAGATTTCCTCCTATTAATTTTCCTTCTGCTTGTCCTTTTTGAATCGTCACATATTCTTCGTTTTCTTTTCCTAGCTCTAAATTTCCTTCTACAAATCTTTTTATGGCTTCTTGATAACTATAATCTGTCTCATCTGTTGCAATGGTTTTAAAGTTAGTTCCACTAAAGGTAATTAAATCTGTTTTTGCATGAATGATATTAGTAAGGGAGGTGATGTCACTATAACCACATAAAATTTTAGGATTTTGCTTGATTAATTCATAATCTAAAAATTCAAATACCGTGTTGGAATTATTTCCTCCTTTTGCACACCATATCATTTTTACCTCTTCGTCTCGAAACATATCGTTGATATCTTCTGCCTTTTCTTTTGCTGTACTACTATACCCATTTGTATGAGCATAAATATTGTTAGAAAATTTCACTTGAAAGCCACTTTTTTCTACTATTTGCTTAGCTCTATCTAACTCTTCTATATTATCTCCTATAATTGGATTCGATGGTGCTACCACTCCAATGGTATCTCCTCGTTTTAATCTGTTTGGAATCATTTTTATTTACCCTCCTCGTTGTTCATCATATTTTGTTTCTTCTTTCGAATATTCTTCTGGTTTTAGTCCTACACGACTACTCATATATCTTTCTGTTAGTATAAAAGCTATCGTAAAAATAACACCAATAATTATCATACAATAAGCTGTTGTCATTTTATCTAATAGGAAGGAAGCAAATAATCCTCCTATTACTCTTATTATACTACGAAATAAATTATTAGCAGCAAATATTTTAGTATCTATCTCTTTGTTGGTAAAATTTCTTAAATATTTATCAATAATTGTATAATACATTCCATTTCCAAAATAAAAAATTAAATTGGTTATAATGATAATTCCTAATAGTAAAATATATTCTTCTGCTTTTAATCCACAGATTCCTGTTATAATTATGCTAATCGATAGCATCAAGGCAATAGTAATTAAAAATTTATTTTTTAATTTATTATGAAATATTTGTTGCTTTTTAGAAGCACGAGAACTAATATACGTTCCTATGGCAGCTATAATTCCAATTACTATAGAAGATATATTTAATTCTTCTAACAAACTAATATGGTAGTTGTTTAAAATCGATAATAGAGCATAAATCAATGATGAACAAAGAATTAATGCTTTTAGTCTTTCAGATTTTAGAACATAAATAAATCCTTCTTTTACCTCTTTTAATTGTTCACTACCTAACATTTTATTAGCATTCTTCTTTTTTTGAATTGGTTCTATAAATCCTATTGATAAAATAGTTACAATAATTAGAACAACCAATGAGCATATTACTGGTAAATAAGTATTTATTGTAAATAGATAACCTGCTATTACTTTTGATATAGCATCTACTAAATAATACCCCGATGCCCCTTTGGCACTTATTTTGGAATATATATCACTTTTGTATTTGGAAGGAGGTATCGATGCATTTAATAAACTTGGTTCAGCAATATTTTTGATAGAAAATGCTATTGCTGATATAAATTCTGCAAATATTAAATCAAATAAATTTCGACTTAGCATTATAATTAGCATATAAAAGCAGTTTAAAACATTTCCTAAAATAATACTATTCTTTCTTCCTAAAAACTCTACCATGATATTAGCTGGAATTTGCATAATAATACTAAAAAAGGCATAAAATGTGCTTTTTAATACAACATCTGCTCCACTAATTCCTTTTACTTGTGTTAAAAACAAAAATTCAACCACATAATAGAACAAGTAATCCCATGCCAATTTTTTATAAATTGGAAAGATTCTCATATTTATTTTTCTCATTTTCTGCGTTTCTTCTTTGGTACTCATTACACAACTCCTTGTTCATCATATTTTGTTTCTTCTTTTGAATATTCTTCTGGCTTTAGCCCTACACGGCTACTCATATATCTTTCTGTTAATATAAAAGCTATCATAAAAATAATACCAATAATTATCATACAATAAGCTGTCGTCATTTTATCTAATAGGAAGGAAGCAAATAATCCTCCTATTACTCTAATTATATTACAAAATAAATTTTTAGTAGCAAATATTTTAGTATCTATTTGTTTATTCGTAAAATTTCTTAAATACTTATCAATAATCGTATAATACATTCCATTTCCAAAATTATAAATTAAATTGGTTATAATAATAATTCCTAATAATAAAAAATATTTTTCTGCTTTCAAGCCACAAATTCCTGCTATAACAGTACTAATTGATAAAATCATAGCGATGGTAATTAAAGATTTATTTCTCAATTTATTGTGAAATACCTCTTGCTTCTTAGAAGCATAAGAACTAATATAGCTTCCTATAGCAGCTATGATTCCAATTACTACAGAAGATACTTTTAATTCTTCTAATAGACTAATATGATAGCTGTCTAAAATTGTTAATAGAGAAACAATTAATCCTGCACATAATATCAACGCTTTTAATCTTTCTGATTTCAAAACATAAATAAATCCCTCTTTCACGTTTTTTAGTTGTTCATTTCCTAATATTTTAGTAACATTTTTCCTCTTTTTTTCAATTGGTTCGATAAATCCCATTGATAAAATGGCTACAACAATTAAGGTAAATAATGAACATATAAGTGGCAAATATCCATTTATCGTATATAAAAAACCTGCTATTATCTTAGATATGGCATTAAATAAATAATATCCCGATGCTCCCTTTGCACTTATTTTGGAATATATCTTACTTTTGTATTTAGAAGGTGGTATGGATTCATTTAGTAAACTTGGCTCAGCCATGTTTTTGATAGAAAATGCTATAGCACATATAAATTCTGCAAAAACTAAATCAAATAAGTTTCGACTTAGCATTATAATTATCATATAAAAGCAGTTTAAAACATTTCCTAAAATAATACTATTTTTTCTTCCTAAAAACTCTACAATGATATTAGCTGGAATTTGCAGAATAATACTAAAAAAAGCATAAAAAGTCTCTTTCAATACAAAATTTGCTGCACTAATTCCTTTAATTTGTGTTAAAAATAGGAATTCGATGGTATAAAAGAATAGATAATCCCATGCCAATTTTTTATAAATTGGAAAAATTCTCATATTCACTTTTCGCATTTTTTGTGTTTCTTCTTTGGTACTCATTACACAACTCCTTGTCTCATTTTAATTCAATTAATGCAGTATTTAGTCCATAATCTTGTTTCTCCACTCGATAGGAATGGATTAAATCTGAATGACAGACACTACAAATTTTGCTATCTATGATATTTTCTCGCTTTAGTCCTTCCTTTTGCAAAATCTCTTGATTGATTTTTATCGTATCGATATTCCATTTCTGATTAGCCACTGTTTCTTCTATTATCTCATCTATGTTTTCCAAATCTTGAAATTCTTTTTCAAAGCTTTCTTTTACCTCTTTTTCCACTTCAAAATGGCACTTTCGAATGCTTGGACAAATACAACATAGAATATCTTCTGGATTACAATTCCATTCCGTTTTCATCTTTTTTATGGTTTCTACAGAAATTCTTTGCAGGGTTCCTCTCCAACCCGAGTGTGTATTGGCTATTACCTTTTTTATTGGGTCAAAAAACAGTAACAAAATACAATCTGCATTTGTGGTTGCTAACAGAATGTTTTTTTGATTGGTAATCAATCCATCTGTTTTATCATATTGTGGTAAGTTAAAATCTGGGTCATTCTTATTTATTTTTTCTTTTACTACTTTGACTCGGTTGGTATGTTCTTGATTGGTTTTTACCAAATGTTCAGGCTTAGCATTTATTGCTTGACAAAGATTTTTGTAATCTTGCATTGCTTTCTGGTAATCACTTTCTGATAATTTCTCTTTATTGGCTCTTGCCGTTCGATAATTTTTGTCAATTCCTATGCTATAAGCATGATTGACAATATCTTTATAGGCTAAAAGCCTTCTGAATTGTATATATGGCATACCATCTTTTTCAAAGTATATCACATTTTCATTTGATAAATCCACTCGTCATTTTTTCCCCTTTATCATATATTTTACAATCTACTAACCTAAGATTTAATATATTACTTTTCGACACTGCGTAAGCGACCAAACGAGCATTATGCGAGTGCGATTGGAGCAACCATCCATATTTCAATTAGGAAGGTTGCGACACACAAAGTGTTGAAAAATAATATATTAAATCTTAGGTTCATAGTATCTAAACGATTTCCTTCATTTTATCATATTTTGTTTCTTCTTTTGAATATTCTTCTGGTTTTAGACCAACTCTACTTTTCATAAATTTAGTCACTAATATCATTAACACGGCAAATATAACACCAACCATTATCATACAATAAGCCGTTTCCATTCGGTCCAATAAGAAAGCTCCTAAGAAACCTACTACTGCACCAGCAATTCCCTTTAAAAAATTATTCGCTGTAAAAATTTTTGTATCAATTTTTTCATTTGTAAAATTACTTAAGTACTTTTCTATTAAAGGGTCATACATGGCTGAAAAAATATATTCAACAACATAAAACACAACAATCATACATATAACGATTGGATATTGTTTCGCTATCACTCCTGCTATTCCTGCCAAAAGACAAGCTCCTATGATTGAGAAAGCTACAACAGAAAGTGATTTATTTCGTAATTTGTTATGGAATTGTTCTTGCTTTTTAATAGCCATTCCTCCCACAATTCTTAGTATAGCAAATAAAATTCCTAAATAGCCAGCAGAAATTTCTAAATCCTCCAGCATACTAATTTCATAATTAGATACTATGCCAATTATTCCTTCCACAACAGCTGAATACAATAGGAGACTTTTTATTCTCTCTGATTGTAACACAAATTTGAACGCTTCTCCGATTTCTTTTAGCTGTCCTACACTTTGTATTTTCTTTTTCTTGGTTTTTTTGATTGGCTCGATAAATAATGTTGCCATAAAAGTTACTATGATTAAAGTTGCTAGTGATAGAAAAATTGGAATATAGGGATTTACCTCATATAAAACTCCCGCTATCATAGTTGAAATCGCATTAATGATATAATATCTTGACATTCCTTTTTCATTTATTTTAGCAAAAATTTTACTTTTAAACTTAGTTGGTGGTATGGATTCATTTAATAAGCTTGGTTCGGCACTTTCTTTAATGGCAAAAGAAATTGAACTCAACATTTCTGCAACAATTAAATAAAATAAATGATTGCTAAATATAACAACTACCATATATACACAGCTTAAAATATTTCCTAAAATGATACTATTTTTTCTTCCTAGAAATTCTATGATAAAAGTGGCTGGTATTTGCGAAAACACGGTAAATAGATAATAGAAAGAATCAATTAATACAACATCTGCTGGATTGATATGTTTTACTTGGGTCAAAAATAGGAAATTTATCGTATAGAAAAAGATATAATCCCAACTTAATGTTTTATAGGCTGGAAATAGCTTCATATTTCGTTTTCTCATTTGTACTTTATTTGCTTCTTCCATTGTTACTCCTTTTACTAACTCTAATCATGTCTTGTTTCATCTTCTGTATCATATCATCTTTTGACTTTTTGTCAATATAATGATACGTATTATGATTTTGCTTGGTATTAAAACCACAAATTGCCTTATACTCACAATACTCGCAAGGTGTCTTCCCATTTTTATTGTATGGCTTTAAATCAATTTTACCACTTAAAATCTCTCTTGCTATTTGTTTGATAATAAAATCAATATAATCTTGTAAAATCTTAAATTCTTCTCGGTTCACACCATTGGTCCATTTTTCATTTACACTACCAGATATTGTAATAGCTGCTGGTACTAACTTCGAGCTTCCAGATGTTAACGTATTATCATTCATTTTGATGATTTTAACATCTGCTAAAATTAGACCTTTCATTTTAAAATTCTTTTGGATAAATGCTTCAATCTCTTCTTCTGAAATCTTTTTATCTGCTTTAATCATTTGTTCCAATAAAGAGAAATAGAAAATTCCTGCTGGTATCATATCTTCCTCTTTGCAAATGGCATCTGAATAAGTTAATAACTGAATTTGAAGTCCTGCATATACTTCGTTTAAATCAATATTTTTACTAGAAGATTTGTAATCAATAATTCTTAAATAGTTTCCATCCTCTCCGTACAGCTGTATCAATTCTGTCAATTTTACCGGTAATTTCTACTCTTTTTCCATCTTCTAAGGTTAATACAATTGGTGGATAATCTCCCTTTTTACCAAATTCAACCTCTGTTCCTTGTACAGAAAAATCGCTATGAATTAAGGTTTGTATGATATATTTCAAAGCTTTGCTAACAATTCTTTTTAATCTCTTAACAAGTACTTTGTATTTTGCTGTTGCAGTAAAAATAAAATTTTTACTTAATTGCAAGTTCTGGTCAATGATATGGGAAACCATTTCACTAATTTGCTCCTCTTCCAATTCTGCTAATGCTAATTCTTGTTCTCTAACTTGTTCAAAGAATTCATCTATGGTCTCATGCATAAAAGAACCTGTCTCAAAAGTATGTATCTTCAAATTCTCTTTTTCTTTTAATTTTAATCCATATTGTAAATAATAGGAAAAGGGACATCTTCTATATTGTTCTAATCTCGATACACTGGTATTTAACGTGTTTCCATATAATTTTTGTATGTTTTCCTTTTTAATATCTTGTGGCAAATTGGTATAAGACAATCCTTGTAAATCATCTTGTAGCTTTACTTGCCAGTCTATTTTTTGTTTGTAATATTGATAGATAGCATACCAAATTTCAGAAATGGTTTCTTTTTCTCTTAGTTTTGCTATATTTTCCAATAATTCTTCATAGGTAACTTGCTCATTCACCATTCCATATTCTTTACGAATCATGTCACTTTTTTCTTTTAGATGAGGATATAACTTTTTCATTTTATGGATTAACATAGACGGTCTTAACGATTTCCCCTCTTTGTCTGATGACGTATAAGATAGAAAAATTCTATTTTCTGCTGTTGTGAAAGCCTTATAAATATTAAAATTATCCTCATATAATCTATCTAATGTCCCTTTGGCTAACTCAATGCCATCTTCTTTTAGCTTTTCTCGGTCAGCATCATCCAAAAATCCTTCGTCTTTATTCACACTTGGAAAACTACCATCATTTAAACCAATCATAAATACTGTTTTAACTTTATGACTTCTTGACCTATCAATGTCACCAAATGTTACTTGGTCTTGTGTCCCTGGAATTTTTCCTAATTCACTATTTTTTAGCCCTATTTTTAGTATTTTACTATATCGGTCAATCGTAGTTTTATCCTCTCCAAACACTAAAATCATTTCATCTAATAATTCTAGTATGATTTTGTAACTCGTTACCTGTTCTTTGGCTAACTCTAGCATAGACTTTTCTTCTAATTCATGCACTTTTTTGGCTATCTTTTCTTCGATTTTTTGCTCTTGTAAGAAATAATAGAAACATTTTGTTATATTTTCTACTGTTTTATTTTGATTCATTTTTTCCTTTAATGCTAAGATTGGTTCTATTATTTGCTTTCTTAATTGATTATATCTCTCGACTTTCTGCTTTTTTTCTTCTTTTTCTAGTTCGTAAACAAATTCTTTTTTCCATTTATTTTGTTGGATGCCCCATTTGTTACAATAATTCTCTAATTCAAATATTTCATCTGGCTCTATCTCCGAAAATCCTAATTTTAGATAATTAAAAACTGCCTCTGTGGAAAAATTTTTGCTCATGATTTCTAATAGAGAAAGCACATATTGTATGATAATATTTTGATTGACATCTCTTTTTTCATCGATAAATACTGGAATTTTATATTTGGGAAAAATGGCTCTTACCAAAGAAGCATATTCCTCTATATTTTTGGTAATAATGGCGATATCTTTGTATCTCATATTTTGGTTTTTGATTAATTTTGTGATTTGTTTTGCCACATTTTCTATTTCGGAATATGGATTTTGTGCTAAGAATAATTCTATGTTTTCCACATTTTTCTCATATTTTGTGGATTTTGGGTTATTTATGTTTTCACTTAAATGTTTCAATTCTTCTGTTTGAAAACGATATTGTTTTTGTAAGTGTACTGGTTCTTCCAACGTAAAATCGTTTTCATTTACCATATTCCAGATTTTAGCTATGGTAGTTTTATTGGCATAAAATATGTCTTTATCGGGATTGGTATTGATGTTTAGGTCATCTGTGCAAATTGTGATATTTACTTGTTTGGCAAGCTTCACAAATTTTTCGATTACGGTATATTCTTGCTTGGTAAATCCTGCAAATTCGTCAAAATAAATGATACTATTTTGAACCAAATTGGTTTCTTCTATGTGGTTAGCAAGTATGGTCAAAAGGTCGGTTTCTTCTATGTATTTTCCTTGTATTTGTTCTTCAAATTTTTCATAAATAAAAGCCATATCTTGTAATTTCGCTTGTAAGTAATGGTCTTCTATTTTTGCTATCTCTTGTTGTAAATCTTGAACGGTAATGCCATGCTTCTTGAACTCTGTTATTGCTGTCATACTTAAGTCAACATTCTCATCTGATTTTCCTAGAAATTTTAATTCTTTTTTGTGTTGATTTAAAATGGAGTAAATTAGCATGGCTTTTCCTTGTTTGGATAACTGTGTTTTGATATTTCCTCCAGTTTCATTTAAAACTCGATAAGCCATTCTACTTAGTGTTATGATTTCTGCATTTAAGACAGCATGAGAAGCAACGGTTTCCATTAGCTTTGTTTCAGCTGTGAATGAAAACTGCTCTGGTGTTATCATATATATTTTTGTTTCTTTTTTGATTTGATTGGCGATCTCTTGAAAACAGTACTCACTTTTTCCGCTTCCTGGCTTTCCATATATGATTCTTAGTCCCATTGCTCCCTCCTTTTTTCCACTATATTTTATAGGAAAATCGGAAAAATAGCAAGCATGTTTCCATCTATCCTATTTCTCTTCTCCAATAAAACAAATACTGTTGCGCAAGACCTGCTAAGTCGCCGAATTTTTCTGTTGCCATTCTCTCAATCTGTCTTTTACTCACCTTATCTTCATTTGGCGCTTGTATGTATAAATCATTCATGACTCTTCTTACCCACACATCAATCGGAAAAACTTCCAATCGTTTTAGCATTGAAAACAGAAGAATGCAATCTGCCACTTTTGGTCCTACACCAGACAAAGTTAATAATTGTTCTCTTACTTGAAAGGTATTTGGATTTTGTTGCATTGCCTGTAAATTTACTTGTTGATTCACTATCATTTGCGTTGTTTCGTACAATCTTTTATCTCGAAATCCTAAACCTAAATCTCTAAATTCTTTGATTGTAACATCTTTTAACTGCTCTGCTGTTGGAAAAGTGTAATAATTCTTTCCTCGCCAATTGATTTGATTCCCATAGGTTTGCGATAATCTTTCTATAATGCCTTTGATTCTCGGTATATTATTATTCGCAGAAATAATAAAAGAAACAATAGTTTCCCACAAATCTTGATTTAGTAATCGAATTCCTTGTCCATATTGAATGCTGATTGCCATATTTTTATCAATTTTGGCTAACCTTTCTTTTATTTGTTTATAATCTCGTTTTAAATCAAAATATTTCTCTACCGTTTCTTTGATGTCATGTTTACATAGCCCTTCCATGATAATGGTTTCCTTTTCTTTTTTTATCTGTAAAACATTTTCACCGAAAACACCTAGATAGCTTCCATTTTCTTGTAAATTCCAACGAAAACATTGTCCGCATTCAAATATATCTGTTAGTTCAAATGAATCTATATTTTTTAATATTATTTTTTGTTCTTTCATCTGTTTCTCCTTTAGTTTACTACATTTATTATACTATGTTTTTTTAGTTTTTTATAGTATTTTTATGTAATTATCAAGTTTATTTTATTTTTTATATTAGAAAGGCTGCATACAAAGGTACAGATTTTATATTATTTTCAAATCCAAAATTCTTAGTTGAAATTCTAATAGCGTATTGGGGTTTATTTTCTCTTATATAGGTATTTAAGCTAGTAGATTTTACACTGTTTCCACTTTTTACTTCTACTGGTATGATTCCATCTTCATTATAAATTATAAAATCCACCTCTGCATTTCTTCCGTATGTCCAATAGTACAATGACGTATCTTTAGCAATAAACTCTTGGGCTATATAACTTTCAGTAATTGCACCTTTAAATTCGAAAGATTTCTCTAACATAATATCTGGATATTTTATTTCCGAAATTGAAGTTAATAAGCCTACATCACTTAAGTATAATTTAAACATATCTTCATCTATATAAACTTTTAATGGTATTTCTGGCTTTTTTATTTTATAACTTGCTAAAACCATTCCTGCAGAAATTAACCATTCAATTGGTGTCTCATATTTTCTTTTTCTTCCATCTTTATCTATTAAATTATATCTAAATGCCTTCTTATCTTTTGCTAATTGACTTGGTATATTTTTATATACTTTTTCAATTTTTACAGATTCAATATTACCTTTTACATATTTTTTCATATCGGCAATATACATTTCAACAATGTTAGATATTACATTTGAATCATATTTCAATATGTCTAAATCATTTTCTATAAAATTATTTATTGACTCTGGCATGCCTCCTACGCATAAATATTGCTTATATGATGTCAACGCTTGTTCATGAGTAAATGAAGGCATTGCTTCCATCTTAGAATAACATTCTTTAATCTTGCCCAATAGTATTTCTTTTTTAGTTGCTATTAGAAATTCCTCAAAATTCATGGGATACATATATTCCATTCTTATTTTTCCGACTGGAAATGAACTGTTAAATCTATTTATTTTTACTCCGTAACAAACTACCTGCACATACAATTTTATATGGCTTTTCTGACTCGTTAAAATATTTTAGCGATACAATAAAATTTTCACTTACCTGTACTTCATCAAAAAACAATAATGTTTTGTCTAAATCTATCTTTTTACCAATATATAATTCAAGCTCTTCTAATATTTTTTCTTCATCAATTGTTTTCTCAAATATATTTCTTATTTCTTCATTTTTTTCTAAATTGAAATATATATATTCTTCAAAATTTTCTTTTCCAAATTTGTCAATTGTATACGTTTTTCCAATTTGTCTAACTCCGAATTACCATTAATGGTTTCTTCATTCCCGATTCTTTCCAATCAAACAATTTTTTTTCAAATAATCTTACCATCTTAATCTCCTTTAATAGTATTATTATCATAAACTCAAAGAATAGTCAAGGTTTTTGCCACTTTTTGCGTATTTTTTCATATGTTTTTTGCCACTTTTTGTACATTTTTTGATGTCGTTTTTGCCACAAATTGTATTGCATTTGTAGAAATCGTCATATTTAATGCATCATGTCTTTTTAAAGCCCAATCCCACTACTTCTCTTGAATTCGTAATCACAATAAAACTATCTGGGTCTATTTTACGTGCAATCATCTTTATTTTAGCAATATCTCCTCTAGAAGCTGCACACATCAAAACGATTTTTTCCTCTTCTGTATACATTCCCTTTCCAAAAAGACCCGTGGTTCCTCTTTTAATTTTATCTCCTATTTCTTTGGCAATCTCTTCATTTTTATCAGATACAATTAACAATAATTTTGTAAAATAAATTCCTTCAAACAAAATATCTATCATCTTTCCCATCAAATAGATAGCAATGGCGGAATACAATCCTATTTCAATTTCTCTCAAAAAAATTACATTTAAAGTAATAATGACAGTATCTATGATAATAATCGCTCTACTTAAACTAATGGTTGGTTTGTATTCTTTTACAATGTAGCTAGTCAAGTCTGTTCCTCCCGTAGAAGAATTTACTTTTAGAAGAAGAGCTGTCCCTAATCCGATAATAATTCCTCCATAAATACACGCCAAAAATCGGTCATTCGTTAATGGCTCCAATTTGTCTAAAAAATCAATAAAAACAGATAGTGTTATGGTTCCTATCATAGATTTAAAGAAAAAACTCTTCCCAATTTTAAAAATTGCCAGAATAAATAATGGCACATTAATGGCTATAATCATAATCCCCATTGGAAAATTTAATAAATAATAAGTAATGGTTGCAATACCTGCAATTCCTCCTGATGATAATTGATTGGGTAATAAAAATAGAGAAACTGCTATTGCCATAATAAATGAACCTAAAATTGTGCCAAGTATCTCAATTGTCATTTTTTTTATTTTCATAAAAAATCACCTTTATAGCAGTATCTGCATATATTGGTGATTTTATACAAACAAACTTTATTCTTCCAAAAAGTCATTATAGGTTTTAGTAATTTCTATTTTTGATTTACCTTGTTTCATTTCTTCATCTTGTTTTAAAATCAAATCTACATCATAAGTATCTTTTAATTTCATAACATTTTCCTTTTGGTGACCAATAACATTGTTAGCATCCATTGGATTCACCGTAACTTCTACCTCTTTTACTTTTACATTCAACTTTTTAATTTTTCCGACAATGGCATCATACCACATAGCAGATTCCACTAGTTGGCGGAAAGCTGGATGATATGGTCCTGCCACCACCTCACTTGCCTCTTTGCCAGGTTCTGCTATTTCGTCAGTATTTTGTAAGCCAACTCTAATAATTTCAATCTTTTTATCAGCAAACATTCGAACCAATTCTTTACATGTTTCAACTGCTTGCACAAGTGGTAAGGCATCGTATTTCCCTTCTTGGTATTCTTTTTCTAATGGTGTATTTTTGATGACTAGTACCGGATAAATTCTTATCATTTTAGGTTTTAATTTGATTAATGCTTTGGCTGTATTCATTTCATCAATTCTAGTACTCTCTGGTAATCCCACCATCATTTGATGTCCTAATTTAAAGCCCTTCCATCGTATCATTCTAGATGCCTTTTTTACATCTGCAAAAGTATGTCCTCTGTTGGTTCTTTTTAAAATATAATCATTGGCAGATTGCACGCCAAGTTCTATGGTTTTTACTTTGTATTTCTTTAGTCTTTTTAAAGTATCTTTATCAATGCAATCTGGTCTAGTAGAAATTCGAATGGATTCTACTTTTCCTTCTTGTATGTATTCATAAGCTACTTCTAATAATTCTTCTTGTAAGTCTGTTTCTATGGCTGTAAAACTTCCTCCATAAAAAGCGATTTCTATTTGAGCCTCTTCCTCTTTGATACTGGCTAAATACTCTTCTATTATTTTTTTTGCTTCTTCTTTCGTCATCTTCTTTTTTTGTCCACTAATAGATTTTTGGTTACAAAAAATACAATCATTCGGACATCCTAAATGTGGTACAAATATGGGGATGATATATTGTTTTTTCATATATTTTTACCTCTCTTTTCTATTTTAAATCTTCTAATGCTTTTTGGGCTGCACTCATCTGTGCTTGTTTTTTACTATTTCCTTTCCCTTTTGCCAAAACTTTCCCATCACAACTTACTTGTGCTTCAAATTTCTTATTATGGTCTGGACCTTCCTCTTTTGTGATTTCGTACTCTATTTTTACTTCTCCATGTTTTTGTAATTTTTCTTGTAACACGGTTTTGTAATCCTTATCTCCTACATGTTTCGTTGCTTGCTCAATTTCATCTTTTAAATTTTCAACAATAAATTTTTCTGCTTTTTCTATTCCACCATCTAAATAAATAGCCGCAATTACTGCTTCTACACTATCGGCTAAAATAGCTGGTCGGTTTTCCCCTCCTGTCTTTTTTTCTGACCTTCCTAAGTACAAGAAATCACTAAAATTATGCAATTTAGCTATTTTGTATAAACTTTTTTCACAAACTACAGCTGCTCTAACTTTAGTCATTTCTCCTTCTCTTAAATTAGGATAAGTTTTGTATAAATATTGACTAGAAATAAATTCTAATATGCTGTCCCCTAAAAATTCTAATTTTTCATTGCTTTCTATTCTGTTTTCATAGGCATAAGATGTATGTGTTAATGCTTTTTTTAATAAATTTTTATCTTGAAATGTATATCCGTATGCTTTGTTCTACTTTATCCATTTTATCACCTCCTCGTTTTTATATTTCTTTTACATTATATACTATTTTACAAATTTTGCAAGAGGCACATTCCCTAAAATTTCTCCGTTGTCCTTGTCTCAATTTACCAATATTTTTTTCATTATTTTTATGGACAAGTTTTGATTATTATTGTATAATAAATGTGTATTATTATAAGTAAAATTAAGAAAGAGAGAAAAGTTATGTTGGATAATCATGATAACAGAAATTTATCTGATGTATTTAGAGAATTACAACAGGCACAACAAATACAAATGAATCATTCTAATAAGCATCGTAAAAAAAGCTGTGCAACCAAAAACAGTTTTGTTTCTCATTTTCAGACCAATCATTCCTACAAAAACTATGATTTAAAACTTTCTCATATTATAGTAGGATGTAGCATTTTAATTGTAGGCTTAGCTGTTTTGTTTCCAAAAAACACCTCTTTTACCCAAAGTTATGCAAAAGAAGAAACCATACAAGAAATTTCAGAATACGAATTAAACCGTCATCGATTAAACATGCAAAATATTATTTCTGAAAATGCTGATATGGATAAAATGAAAGAGCAAGTTACGGAAGAACGTGATATTGAATTCGAAACAAAATATAATAATAATCCAACGCTTCCAAAAAGCGAGGAAATTGTGACACAAGAAGGTGCTATTGGCAAGGAAAATGTAACAGCTATAAAAACATATGAAAACGGTAATTTTGTAGAAGAAATTATATTAAGTAAAGAAAAATTAGTAGAACCTGTTTCTAAATTAGTAGACATTGGTATTTCTGAATTCTTAGCAAAACATAAAGTACATATTGGTGATACCATGTATTTTGTAGATACTGTTAATTTAAAAGAAACTGCTGATGCATCTGCTACCGATGTAGCTGAAATAAAAAAATATTTAGACGTTAAATTAATTGAATTACCAAACGAAGAATGGTGTAAAGTATCTTTTGATAATATAGAGGGGTATGTAAAAACCACTAACTTAACCTCATCTTATACAACACCAAATATCACCGAAAAAAATAGAATCGAAAAAATATTAATCAAAGTAAATATTGATATGGAATTAAACAAAGCTAGTGGATTAACTTTAAATGATTATAAAAAAATATTTACAGGTATTCCAAATGATACGAATAAAGTATTTGAAAATAATTATACAGCATTTTATAACGCTGAGAAGAAATACAATATCAATGGTATTTTCTTAGCTTCCATTGCTATTCATGAAAGTGGTTGGGCTTCTTCCCAAATTGCTAATGATAAGCACAACTTATTCGGCTATGGTTCTTATGACGCAACACCTTATGAATCTTCTTTTGAGTTTACTAACTATTCAGAAGGAATTGACACAGTTGCCAAATCTTTAGTCAAATATTATTTAAACCCATCTGGAACCAAAATTTATGATAACGAAGTGGCTGCTGCTTGGTATTACAATGGGCCTACTCTAAAAGGGGTAAATACAAGATATGCAAGTGATGAAAACTGGCATTCTAAGGTATTTAAGTATATGGATACTTTATATAAAAGGCTTCAATAAAAAAGGAAAGGATGCATGCTAAAATGAAGAAATTTAAAATACCAAATGAAAGATTGTTTTTTACTATCTTAATCATTGCTTTATTTATTATATTTCTTCTATATTACAATTTAGTATTTTCTGTCGTATTTGCTAGAAATGCTTTTGCCAATGAAATGATAGAAATTGCAGATGAAAATGAAGACACCATTTTTAATATTCAGAAAATATTATTATATAGTAGTGCTAATGCCGTAGATAACTCAGAAGACCAATCTTTAAAAGATATGAGTATTTCTCAATTTACCGATATTTCTATTTATATCGATAATACTAGCACGATTTCTGAATTAACAGATGAAAATACGGTTAAACAGTTATATATTGACAGTATCGTAGCAACTTCCAATTCTGATATAGGAACTAAAATTTTAAATTATAAAAACCCTTTAAATTTTGGAAAATATAAAGCAGTTGAAGCTCCTGAAAACAATAGAATTGATTTTAATATTATCAACACAAATTCAGAAAATGAAACAAATGATTATACAAACCCTACTTTTTATACCGATTGTTCTAATCCTATTTCATTGGGTTATATGAATAAAGACATATTAACTAATTATTCTGTTTCTCAAGATGCCAATATGGTTTCTTTTAATGGAAAAGTTTTGCAAGAAGCTAATATTAAGCTAGAAGATATTAATTATGCATTGACTTTTAAAATACATATTGTTAATAACTTAAATCAAAAATTTGTCTATCAAATAAAATTAAATATTAATTTAGATGATAACAATGGTGGAATTTATAATGGTTATGTATATAGAGGAAAAAACACAACTGGTAATGAGTATCGATTTTTTAAAGAGATTTAGTAACAACTAAATCTCTTTTTTATATAATAAACTGAGGTGTTTATTTTGAACTCATGTGAATTTGTTACTTTTATAACTTCTGTTGCTTGTGTTATTTCACAAGATAAATCTCCTGAAGAATTGGCTATATTAAGTACGTTTTTTACTCAATTAGGGGATACCATTGCAACCATAGCAGCAACTAAGGCTTGTGAATAATTTTAGAATGATGATAATGTGGAACTGCCATTGCTAATTTTAAAATTTGGACTAGCCCTAAGTAACCAAACACTGGATATAAGGAACTAACCAAATTAGAAAATCCAATTTTAGAAATAAGAACAGAGGTTATGCACATAATTGTTGCAATTTGTATATGACTTTTTACTGTATTTTGTAAAAAACTTGTACCTAATGAAATGGCTGTCGTAAAAATGGAACCCAATATAATAAATCCATAAACATATCTTAACATTTTAAACATATTAGACACGACATAAACCGCTGGCATTTCCAACTTTGTGATATCTACATCTACCCTTACTAATAATAAAAATATAATAACAGATAGTAAAATAATAATAATGCTACTAATGGTTGCTATTGTTAAAATTTGCTTTTTATCTTGAATATAATTTTTTAAGGTAAGTAAAACTGGAATTAATAGAATACTATTATAACTACTGTATAAAACAGCATCTAAAATAAAACTAAAAGAATTGTTTTTTATTAAATAATTTTCTAATTCTAATAAATGAACATCTTTTACATTAATAATTCCAATCAGAAATAGAAAACCAATCAATATGGGAACTATCAATTCATTCGCCTTAACAAACCCTTTTACACTTGTCAAAAAAACAATAAAACATGCTATGGCTAAAATGCTACTCCCTATCAAACTATTAATTCCTAGTTCTTGATTAAAATAAGCACCAAATCCAGCTACCATAATAAAAAATGTAATTAAAATAAAAATATTAATAACTGTATTAATAACTGGTTTTAGTTTTTCTCTTTTTTGTATTAAAATATCTAAAAAATCTTTATACGTATCTACACCATATTTATTCACAATTTGAAAGGTTTTATAAATAACAAAACCTATGATAACACTGGAAATCAGAATGCCTATTAATCCTTTGATTCCATAGGAAAAGAAAAACAGATACATTTCTTGTCCAGAAGCAAAACCCGCTCCAATCATAGTTCCTATAATAACAAATATAACTTTTAAAATATTACGCATAAAAAAACCCCATAATATTTTATGAGGTTTTAGGTTTAATTATTCAATTATTTCTTTCTTCTTCTAATTTGCCATACAACAATTCCTACTATAATAATAATAATTGGCACTGCAAATATAATAATTTTGATAATAGTATCTTGTGCTTCTGTTGCTGTATACGTAATAGTTCCTGTATCCTTTCTTGCTGTGATGTCTTCTTCTCTATCCACTAGATAAGCAATGGAATTCAATATTAAATCTTTATTATAACTTGCCAATTGAATGGCCGCATATTGAGAAGTTTGGTTTAATGGATAATCAGAAACAAAATAGTTCTCCCCAAAAATCACAAGCTTTGATGTAATAGCACCTTCTCCATTTTCTTCATTAGCTTCTTTCACCGTTTTTTCTAATTGTGCTCCTACTACAAAAGTTCCTTTTTCTTCATTTTCCTTTACACCATCTGATTGAATATTAAAGTTACTCCTAAAATAAGAATTTTCACTTGCTAATAATAAATCTGTTTCTTCTACTTTTAATTCTTCTAATTTTTCTTCCTCAATATTTACTTTTGTTGCATTGATAAAGATAACACCTGTGGTATGATACAAATCTTCGGTAATCGTTGCATTTTCTATTTCTGGTAAGATTAAATCTGGTGAACCTGTTATCATTTTGTCGGCATCTGTTTCTCTTATGATTCCTATTTCAAATGGCTTTACACCATACATGGCTAATATTTTATTCACATTTGGCATATCTTTTTTGCTGGTTACAGCAGCATTTAACCACAAGATATTTTTTCCTGCCTGAATATATTCTGTAATAGCTGTGGTTGCTATTTCATCAAAATCTCTATTTGGCGTTGTAACAACAAGCGTATCACAATCCTCTGGAACTTTTCCTGCACTTAATATATTTAAAGTATCTATTTCATTAACCTCATTGGCTAAATACATATTTAAGTAATTCATATTTTGGCTTAATGAAAATTCGCTATACCCTTCTAAAAAATATACTTTTGGAACTTTTTCACTTGTTACAGAAACGATACTGCTAGTTAGCTTTTCTTCCGCTATACTAATGGTTTCATAACTAGTCGTATCATAAGTTACTAGGTCACTTTCTGTTAATATTTTTGATTTTTCTCCACATTCTACAATGATTCCTTTTGTTCCACTTTCAATTCCATATTTGTCTGACAAATCTGGCCTATTGTTAGCATCTACTGCCTCTGCCACAATTTTTTCATTTGCCTTTTTATATTGTTTTGCTAAGTCTAAATTAGAATCCTCGTCTGTATATCCTACAAAATAGATATTAACATCCTTTTCTATATTTTTTACTTTTTCTTTACTTTCCTCTGTTAAGGTATATAATTTTTCTTGTGTAAAATCAATTGGTGTTAATTCCAATTTTTGCATGCCAAGATTAATGGCTATAAAAATTGCTATAATAATAGCTACTAAAAGACAAGTCATAGTTCCTTTTATCAGCCATTTCTTTTTTATAATTTCTATTAATTTATTTACTTTCTTGTCTTTTTTATTGTTTTCCTTTTGGGTCTTTTTCTGTTGTTTGGTTTCTTTTTTCTCTTTCAAGCTGATTGCCTCCTTCTATCTCACACTTTTTCTTCTTTGCATAAATATAATGGTAAGCAGTAAACATGCTACCGTAAATGTTATAAATGTCACGGTATCTGCGATGTCAATTTGCCCTGATGGAAATTTTGAAAACATATTGATTAATGAAAAATTCGTAAATATCGTACTAAATTGTGGCAAAAACCATGTCAATATGAAAAATCCTATGGTAATAACACCTGCTATAATTTGATTTTCTGTTATACTAGAAGCTAATATCCCGAAAGAAATATAGCTAATGGCTAGTAGCATAAATCCTAACATCGTTACCAATGCTGTTGTAATATGGGGTTTCCCAAAAAAACTTAGTATCCCAAAGTACATGAAAGTACAAAGTAAAGTGATAACTACAATTAAAGTAGCAGCGATAAATTTTCCTAAGACTATTTTTGTAATACTAAGTGGTGATGTAAGTAGTAATTGCTCTGTCCCTGTTTTTCTTTCTTCTGCCATTGTTCTCATGGTAAGAATGGGAACAATAAAGGTTAATATCGTTGCTCCTGAATAGAATATGTATTCAAAATTTGTACTTTGATAATTAAATACATCGGTATAGAAAAATATACTAAACATAATAAGAAATAATCCTATAAATACATATCCAATTGGAGAATAAAAATAAGATTTGAATTCTTTTTTAATGACTGCCCACATTATTGATTCCCTCCTTCGATTAATTTCATAAAAGCATCTTCTAAGGTACTATCTGCCTTTTTCATTTCAAATATAGTGATATTTTCTTTGGCGAATTCAGCAAAAATAACTTTTCTTAAATCCGTGTCTCCCTTTGCTTCTATCACATATTGTTTGGTTCCATCTTCATTTTCTTCTACTAATTCTATGCTTTTAATGTCTGTTATCTTATCAGTTGTTGCTTTTATTTTATTTTCTGGGTCCTCTACTGTTACATACACACTATTATTGTTATTTACTTTATTTTCTAGATTTTCTGGTGTGTCAATCGCAATAATTTTGCCTTTATTAATAATAATAACTTTATTACAAATTTGACTAACTTCTGATAAAATATGAGAGCTCAATATAACAGTATGCGTTTTTCCTAATTCTTTAATTAGATTTCTAATTTCTGTAATTTGCTTTGGGTCTAAACCTACGGTTGGTTCATCTAAGATTAGTATTTTAGGTTTTCCTACTAATGCTCCTGCCATACTGACTCTTTGTTTATATCCTCTTGATAAATTTTTAACTAATTTTTTTTCAACTTCTTTTAATCCTGTTTGTTCTATTATCTTTTCAATTTGTTCTTTTTGGACTTTTTTATCTACTTGCTTTATTTCTGCTAGATAGGTTACAAATTCTCTTACTGTTAAATCGGTATAAAGTGGTACTCCCTCTGGCATATATCCTATCTCTTTTTTAGCCTTCTTTGGCTTTTTTAGCATGTCATATCCATCTACTATAATTTCTCCGCTAGTTTGTTCTATAAAACCAGTTATCATATTCATGGTTGTACTTTTACCAGCACCATTGGGTCCAAGCAATCCTATGATTTCACCTTCTTTGATGGTAAAGCTAATATCATCTACGGCAACTGCTTTTCCATACTTTTTTGTAACATTTTTTACCTCTATCACAAAAAATTCCTCCTTTATTTCTCTTCTAATCATTTCTTCCCTAATATGTTATCATTTTATTTGTTTCCTGTAAAGTATTTCACAAAACTTTCACAATGTCGTAATGGCATATTTTTTTAGTTATTTCCATAGTAGTCCCCCAATAATAAATTAGCTATTGAAAAGAAATGACGAATGCGACTGAAATAGTTTTACAAATTCTTAATCAAAAGTCATAAAGGGTCCTGTCTTCGGGTATAGTTGTGACTTTTGGTTTAGAATTTGTTAACGTTATGTAGGGTAGCCGAGGAATTTCTGCTCAATAGTTAATTTATTATTGGGTAACTATAATTGGAATAGAAAAAAACATCTACATTCCATTTTGCATATTTTTTTGCAACTTGCATATTTATTAAAAAGAAATGAGGAATACTATGGAAATCATTTATCCTTTTTTAATTACTTTTACTCTTGTGTTTTTTTCTGAATTAGGGGATAAAACACAATTGTTAGTTTTGTCTTTTTCTACCAAAAATAAAACAAAAAATATCTTATTAGGAGTAGCTTTAGGTACTTTTTTTAGCCACGGTTTTGCTATTTTATTTGGTAGTAGAATTGCTTATTTCTCTAGTGCTTCTTTTCAATTTTATTTGAAACTTTTTACTTATGCTTCTTTTATCTTGTTTGGTTTAATTGGTTTTCTACCTAAAAAATCAAAACATAGTAATAATGATACTTTTTCTCAAAAATCCATTCTCTTGCAAAAGTTTTCTCTTTTAAAATTGAATTGTATTTTTATAGTAGCTTTTTGTATATTAGTCGGTGAATTAGGAGATAAAACTTTTTTGGCTTCTTTAAGTCTTGGTCTTGCTTATCCAAATTCTAAGCTAGCTTTAATTTTAGGTTCTGTTTGCGGTATGGTGATGAGTAATTTTATTGCTATTTTTTGCGGTAGGTTAATGGCTAATCATTTAAAACAGTCTTATATTGAACTTTTGTCTAATATCACTTTTATTGTTTTTGGATTATTGGGTTTTTTAAATGTCTTTTTTTAAAATTGTTTTTTGTTGTAGCCCTCACAAAAAATATCGAAACTTAAAGGAATTTGTAGTGTTACAATTGATGTGAAACAAAAAATATAGAAAAAAAGTGATTCAAGT
>CAOKVW010000002.1 GCA_948472955.1 uncultured Clostridium sp.
ACCGCTTCGGTTTATTCTCTAAAGGATTTTATTGTTTACTTTTCAATGTACTTTTGCCGTCCCATTTTTGTGGGACGATTTTTATTATACGATAGTTTTTTTTGTTTGTCAACACTTTTTTCTAAAAATTTTTTCTTTTTTCCAAAGTAAATTTTTCCATAAATAGATAAAGTCAAAATCAACCAAAAAACTCAATTGATTTTGACCCTATTATTGCAAATTTTCTATCCTATTTTTCTAACAAAGTTAGTAATATATCACATACTAAACCAGTTTCTTCATCATATTCCACTTTAGCATTATATTTTCTATTTTTATTTTCTTCTATAAAAGAACGCATCGTATTTGCCACATCTTCATTTTTATTAAATCGATCCAATTTCAATTTCAATTCCGTATTGGAAATAATCTCTAACTCTACTAAATTCTCTCGAATAGCATCGATTAGATTTAATACTTTACCACTCTCTAATTCTTCTCCTTGTAAGATTTCAAACTGTGAATTAAATCGATTCTTTTCTGTCTCAGTAATCCCCATTACCTCCAAAGTTTGTTGTTCACTTACTATACCAATAGATTTTGCTATCTTCCATAAATCTTCCATTTTGATAGCAACTGTTGTGATTTCATCTATTTTCTGAGAAACACTTGTATTAACCTTGCTCCATATTGCTTGCACTTGTTCTGCTTCCATTTGACTTAAATTAACAGAATTTTCTTCATTCATAGTAATCTCATTATCAAAATTGTCCACAACATCTATTTCTTTTTCCCATTTCATTTCTAATCTATGGGAATCTTGCTCATATTTAATAACCATATCCTTTGAACAGTGATTTCCTTCTACTTTTTCATTTGTTAACAAACTATATTGCGCTGTTTCCCCATTTTTTACATGAGTAAAGACAACACTGGTTTCTCCTTTATTTCTTTTGTAAGTAAGTATCTTTTCTTGTTTATTTACTGTATTTTGATAAGATATTTGTATGTACTCATCTAACAAATCTATCTTAATTTCATAATCTGGATGCTGTATAACAGTTCTTATTGTGGTTTGATTATTTTCATAAACAATCACTTTTACTTTATCATTTCCTATATTGCTTCTAGAAATCTCTGCAATCAAACTTTCTATTTTCATTACAAGTTTTTCTCTTAAAGTCTCTCTTTCATTTGATTGAAAATTCTTACCTATAAACTGTAGCTTATCAATTTTAGATAAAATAATTTCATCTTGTTTCATTTCCTCTAATATTTTAATATATATATTATTTAGTTCTTCTTTGCTTACTGTCAAAATATAACTATTAGCCTTTACATTTTTTTCGTTCATTTGAATCGTCTGATTTTTCTGTTTGGAGAAATTATCTTTTGAAACACTGCTACTTACAATACTAACATATTTCTTCTTTAATTTTTCTCTCTCTTCTTTTGAAAACCCAAAGATATTTTTAATATCCTGCTCAAATTCTATCGTATCTGGTATATTCTCTATCTGTTCCTCTGTATAACCAAGTTTGCTAAATAATTCTTTTAGATTTTCGTTGTTGGCTGAAACATATTGATTAAATAAATCTGAAAACTTAATTCCATAAGTGTTTCCATTTTGTACATATTCTACTTTTGCAACACCTTCCTCACGATTTAATAGCTGAATAGCCTGATAATTATATTGATTGCTTTTATCTGTTTGTCCACTTATTTTTAATTTTAACTGATTGATAGAATTTTCTGTGTTTTCAGAGGTTGTTCCAATATTTTCCGTATAATTTACTTTTATTTGACTTTCTGTCTTATATTTATTTTGTTGTAACATTGCGTCATACTCACTTGTTACAGCTTCCTGATAAAATGAATCCATATTTTCTACATTTTGTCCTAAGTATTTAGTAAATAATGTTGAACTGGATTTAAACATATCTGTATTGATATACAAAAAAACTAGTGTAACTATTATTACCAATACTATCATGATAATTGTTGCAATCATTATCATTCTTCTTGTTTTTCTTGGCATCATCACATTTCCCTCCCATTTGAGACAAAAGGGATATGTCTCATTTATCTCATTTTTATTTTTCTATCGCCTTTTACTAGCTTGCTTCTTTCGACATTTTTCTACCTAATTTATAAGACAATTTAAACCTGTCCCCTTTGTCTCATCGCTTCATATATAATAATTCCAGTAGAAACAGAAGCATTTAGTGAATCTACTTTTCCCTTCATAGGAATTTTAACCAAAAAGTCACAATTCTTTTTTACTTTTTGCCCCATTCCATTTCCTTCATTCCCGATTACAATTGCAATAGCTCCTGTTAAATCTTGGTCATAATAATAAGTAGATGTATTAATATCCGTTCCACAAATCCAAAGTCCTTCTTTTTTCAATTGTTCTATGGTGTCTGATACATTGGTTACTCTTGCTATTTTCATATGTTGCACCGCTCCTGCTGATACTTTATTGACTGTACTGTTGACAGTAGCTGCTCTTCTTTTTGGTATGATAACACCATGTACACCTGCTGTCTCAGCTGTCCTGATAATAGAACCTAAGTTGTGTGGGTCTTCAATGCCATCTAAAATTAGCACAAATGGGTCTTCTTCTTTTTGTTTTGCTTCTTGCAAAATATCTTCTATTTCACAATATTCATAGGGTGGTACCAAAGCAATGACTCCTTGATAGTTTTGCGTTTGTGCAATTTGCTCCATTTGCCTTTTTTCTTTTTCTACTAAAATGACTTTGTTTTCTTTTGCTATGCTGATAATTTTGTTAATCGAACCATGTCGTTCTCCTTTAGTAATAAATATTTTGTTGATGTCTTTCCCACTTTCTAATAGTTCTAATACAGCATTTCTTCCTTCTACTTGGTCGTGGTATGTTTCTTCCTTCATGCTTTGTTTTCTCCTTTATAAAATATCTCCTCTAATGCTTTGGCAACACCATCTTGATTATTACTATCTGTTATGTAGTCTGCTTTTTCCTTTAATTTATCATTGGCATTTCCCATTGCAATTTTATAACCAGACATCTCAAACATAGATATATCATTAGCTCCATCTCCTATGACTATAATTTCTTCTTTGTTAATGTCTAAATGGTCTGCTAATATCTTTATGGCATTGGCTTTGGTGCAATCTTTTTTCATAATATCAATATATTTTGTTTCATAAATTTCCTTGTCCCTATCAACAATAAAATGACAAATATCAGTAGCATCTAATTCAGGAAATTCAACTTTCAGTTTTTCTTTCATTTGTTTTAAATCTCTTTCATTACCACATAAGCTTATCATTGATGTTGTTGAAATTTCGTTTTCTAAATAATATTTCTTTAAATTTTCTACTAATTTTGTATTTTGATTTATTTGATACTGTTCATTCTCATCTGTTAATTGTATCTCATGAGTATGAAATATTCCTTTTAAATGTTGCTTTTTATAAATATCAATCATTTTAAGTATTTGGTCTTGTCCAATATATTTTTTTACTAAATAATCTTGCTTAACATTATCCTTGATAATAGCCCCGTTAGAAGCTATTATATATTGATTGATACTATCGCCAATCGTCTCTAATACTTGTGTAATATCATTTATATTTTTTCCTGTTGTTATCACGAAAAGAACATTCTTTTCTGCTTGAATTCTTTGAATCATTTCTACATTTCTTTTTGAAACTTGTTTTTTATCATTTAACAACGTTCCATCTAAATCAATCATTACCATTTTATACATGTTCTTATCTTCCTTTTTACAATTTTCTTAGATTTATTCATCATCCAACTTTAACACAGACAAAAAAGCCTCCTGTGGAATCTCCACATTTCCAATCTCACGCATTTTCTTCTTTCCTCTTTTTTGTTTTTCCAATAGTTTTTTCTTTCTCGTGATATCTCCACCATAGCACTTAGCCAATACATCTTTTCTCATAGCTGAAATGGTTTCTCTAGCAATAATTTGTCCACCTATTGCTGCTTGAATTGGTATTTTAAACAATTTTCTTGGGATAACCGTTTTTAGCTTTTCCACCATTTTCTTTCCTCTATCATAGGCGCTATCTTTGTGAACAATAAAGCTCAAAGCATCTACTGGTTCGCCATTAATATGAATATCCAATTTGACTAAATTTGATTTTCTATATTCTTTGAATTCGTAATCTAAAGAAGCATATCCTTTTGTTTTCGATTTTAGATTATCAAAGAAATCATAGATAATTTCATTTAATGGCATTTCATATACTAAAGTGACTCTGGTTTCATCTAAATATTTCATATCAATATAAACACCGCGTCTTCTTTGGCATAGTTCCATGATATTTCCTACATAATCCTTTGGCGTCAAAATATTAGCTGTTACAAAAGGTTCTTCAATATAAGAAATCTCTTGTGGTTTCGGCAAATCCTCTGGATTGTATAATTCGATTATTTCACCATCTGTTTTATAAACTTTATAAATAACCGATGGTGCTGTTGTAATCAAACCTAAATCAAATTCTCTATCTAATCTTTCTTCTATGATTTCTAAATGTAATAATCCTAAAAATCCACAACGAAACCCAAACCCTAAAGCAACTGAAGTTTCTGCTTCATATTCTAGAGCCGCATCATTTAACGCCAACTTTTCTAAAGCCTCTTTTAAAGCTTCATATTGACTACCATCTATCGGATATAATCCACAATAAACCATTGGTGTTACTTTTTTGTAACCTTTTAATGGTTCCTCTGCTGGATTATCTTTTAAAGTAATCGTATCTCCTACATGAATATCTGATAAATTTTTGATACTAGCTGCAATATAGCCAACTTCTCCTGCTTTGATTTCATTAGTTGGCATATAAGAACCTGGTACAAAATAGCCTACTTCTGCTACCGTAAAAGTTTTGTTGGTTGCCATTAATTGAATTTCATCTCCTACTTTTATGGTTCCATCTACTACTCTGACATAAGCTACTGCTCCTTTATAATTGTCATAATAAGAATCAAATATCAAACATTTTGCTTGGTTGCTTTCGTCTCCTTTTGGTGCTGGCAAATCCGTTACAATTCTTTCTAACACCTCTTCTACCTTTAATCCTGATTTTGCTGAAATACAGGGAGCATCTTCTGCTGGTATTCCTATAATGTCTTCTATCTCTTGTTTTACTTCTTCTACCCTTGCATTTGGCAAATCTATTTTATTTAAAACTGGTAATATTTCTAAATTATTATCAATGGCTAGATACACGTTTGCTAATGTCTGTGCCTCTACTCCTTGACTAGAATCCACAACTAAAATAGCACCATCACAGGCTGCTAAACTTCTTGATACTTCATAATTAAAATCCACATGTCCTGGTGTGTCAATTAAATTCAAAGTATATTCTTGTCCATCTTTTGCTCGATAAATCATTCGCACTGCTTGTGATTTTATGGTGATACCTCTTTCCTTTTCAATCTCCATATTATCTAATACTTGGCTTTCCATCTCTCTTTTGGACAATACTCCTGTCATTTCAATCAATCTGTCTGCTAAGGTTGATTTTCCATGGTCTATATGGGCAATGATACTAAAATTTCTAATGTGCTCTTGTCTATTATTCATATTTCCTCCGTCCCCAAAATCATTTCTTGTGTCATTTTAGCATAAAAGATTAAAATGTTCAATGCTTAATTGGATAAAACAAAAAATCTCCACTTAATTTAGTGAAGACTTTTTGCTTTTATCACGCATTTGATTTGATTAGTTACTTCGTTCCGTTATTTGTCCTGATCCCATATTGAGCAAAACATAAAAATCAATCTCAGGCTTGGAAAAGATATGGGGTCTTTTCAAGATTCCAAATTTAGCATAAGGGACTGAGTCTCTTATCTCAATTCCAAACTGGACAATCTCCTCTTTTGGATAATGTTCTCTAATAATTCCAGAAACCTGATTTTCATACTCACATGGTAGAAATTCCATCTTTTGAGTATCAACTAGGGCTAATCCGTATCCTGATGTTCCCTTGTTAATCTCATAAATATACTTGCCACCATAATAGCCTGCTTCAGAAATAGATGAAGCATTTAACCGAACCTTTATCTCCGTTTTTGATAACAATGGTTCTTCTGTTTCCACTACCATCTCAGAATTTGAAAGTTCTGGCTCATACTTTAACATCTCATCTCTAATCGGCAGTATGATACAACCGATAAAAGCAATTGCTAGAATTGGTAGCACTACTGGTAACAATCTTTTTTGCAAGTTTGTACATGCAACAATAAATTGCCAAAAAATAGGCCATGCCATTGGTAGTAAATATGAATACCATATTCCCCTATCATTCAAGAACAAATATTTTACATTTATTGTTATCAATGGTATTATACCTAATATCACAATCAAAAATGTTATAGAAAAAGCGTCTTTCTCTACCCCCCGATCTAACTTTGGGAAAAGAACATATTCTATTGGAAACATTAATACTGCAGCAATAATCATTATTACAATTCTTAAAAGTATTATCATAACGACCTCTCCCTTCTTGGTAAATGCGTGATACAATCAGTTAATTGTTTTTACACATATCATGTTTTCTAATTATGATATTGTTTCCATAATTATAGCATTTCATTTTGTTTTATGTCAATAGATATTTTCTAATCCCTTACACAAGTTATAAACTTTTTGATAACCAAGTTTTATTAATTTTTTTTGTGCTTTTTCACTTCTATGACCTGTACCACAATAAACAATAATAATTTGTAATTTATCTGGCAAAATATCATTAACACTTTTATTCATTTCATATTCTGGTAGCGAAATGGCATTTTTCAAATGTCCTTCTGCAAACTCTTGTGGGCTTCTAACATCCACTAAAATGGCACCTTCTTCTATCATTTTTTCTAATTGTTCTTTACTAATTTGTGTTTCACAATAGCATCTATTTCTTTTTAATATATATCTAAATTTGTGTAACATATCTGTCTTCTCCTTGCATTTATCATTCTTACTCTATTTATTATATGCATTTTCTACAATTTTCGTCATTTATTAAAAGTTTTCCACAAGTATTCAAACAATTCTTTTTATATTTTTTATGAATCTATAATTTGATACTTTACAAAATAATTACAAAAATATTACATCCTCTTTTTTGCGTATTAATATTTTCCATCTAAAATCGAGTTTTTTCTACTGTTTTTTTAATATTTATTTTGTATTGTTACGAAATTGTTACATTTTTGTTACAATTATGTAGCCTTTTCAACTTTATGTTTTCTCTTTTTTGTTTTTGAATTGTTTACACATTTTATTTTTTATTTGTGGAAACTGTGGATAACTTTGTGAATAACTTAAATTACTTAACTTTCATTTATAAGTTGTTCACATTTGAATTTGGTTGCTATAATATTCTAACTATTATTTTATTTTTTTACTTTTTATGTGTACTGGTTTTTTGTATATTTTAAAAAAGTGAAAAAATCTAGATTGCTTATTTTTCAAGCTTTTCTAGATTTTTAATTTAAGTACATATAACATAATGTGTCTTCTCTTAATCAAAAAATATCCAATAAATAGCAGCTATTATCTCTAATATGGTAATAAAAGGAAAACCAATCACAAAATTAAGTTTTTGCGTCTTATGACGAAAGGTATACATTCCTGCAATGGTTCCAATGCCACCACCTAAAGCAGTTACAATAAACAATGTCTTTTCAGGAATTCTCCACGCTCCTTTCGTTGCTTTTCTTTTATCTAACCACATAATAAAAAAGCCAAAAAGATTAATGGCTAATAGATATAATAAAATATTTTGCATGGAAAATATTTCTTCAAAATGAATTGGTGTTTCTTGTTGCAACATCTCAATTTCCTCTCTTTCCTTTGTATCTAAAATTCTCCTATTCTTCCTTTTTATTTTACATTATGTTGATTCATTTGTCAACTTGGGACACAGGGACGTAGAAATGTCCCAATGTCCCTACCCAAACAAACTCATTTGATTACTCTGGCTCATGCCCTCTAGGCAACCAAATTTTTTCAGTAAATCTGTCACAGCCGTTCCCACTTTAGAACGTATTTTTAGGTCATCAATAGACATGAACTTTCCCTCTTGGCGAGCCTTCTCAATTCCCAAAGCTGCTACTGTTCCAAGTCCTGGAATACTATTTAATGGCGGTCTAATACCACCTTCCTCAACTAAAAATTTGGTACTATGAGATTGATATAAATCAATTGGCAAAAAGTGAAATCCTCTTTCATACATTTCTAACACTAATTCCAGCACAGCATACATATTCTTATCTTTCACCGTTGCACTATTTCCAGCCAAGTCAATTTCCTTCATTTTATTTTTTACTTTCTCTTTTCCATACACCATATATTCACTATCAAATTCATCTGCTCTGATAGAGAAATAAGCAGCATAATAAGCCAATGGTTCATGAACTTTAAACCATGCAATACGGAAGGCATTGGTTACATAGGCTGCTGCATGGGCTTTTGGAAACATGTATTTTATTTTTTCGCAAGATTTAATATACCAATCTGGTATCTCATGTTCTTTCATTAAGGCTACGTATTCTGCCCATTTTTCTGGGTCTTTTAAGGCTTTTCCTTTACGAACCGTTTCCATGATTTTAAAAGCTGGGTTCGGTGGTAACCCTTGTTTGATTAAATAAATCATAATATCATCACGACAACAGATGGCATCTTGCAAAGTCACAGTTCCTGCTTCAATCAAACTTTGTGCATTTCCTAGCCATACATCCGTACCATGGGATAATCCAGAAATTCGAATTAACTCATCAAATGTAGTTGGTCTTGTATCCACTAACATACCGTCTTACAAATTTCGTTCCAAATTCTGGTACCCCAAAGCTTCCTACTTCTGAATGAATTTGCTCTGGCGTAACACCTAATGCTTTTGTGGAACTAAAAATTGACATGGTCTCTTTGTCATCCAATGGTACTTTGGTTGGGTCTTTCCCTGTAATATCTTGTAACATTCTTATCATGGTTGGGTCGTCATGCCCTAATATATCTAGCTTTAGCAAGTTTTGGTCAATGGAGTGATAATCAAAATGAGTGGTTATAATATCTGATTTTGGGTCATCTGCTGGATGTTGTACAGGACAAAATTCATAAATTTCTCTTCCCTTTGGTACAACAATGATTCCTCCTGGATGTTGTCCTGTTGTTCTTTTAATTCCTGTACAGCCACTGGCTAATCTTTGGGTTTCTGCTCGATTGATTGGAATATTCCTTTCTTCAAAATATTTTTTGACATAACCAAAGGCTGTTTTATCTGCTATGGTTCCTATGGTTCCTGCCTTAAAAGTAGTTCCCTTTCCAAAGATAACTTCTGTATATTTATGGGCTTTGGCTTGATATTCTCCCGAAAAATTCAAGTCAATATCTGGTTCTTTATCCCCATTAAATCCTAAGAAAGTTTCAAATGGAATATCCATACCATCTTTATCTAAGGCATGTCCACATTTTGGGCATGCTTTATCTGGTAAGTCGAATCCATTTTTATAGCCATAGTCCGTAAAATCTGAATATTTACAATTCGGACATCGATAATGAGGAGGTAAGGAATTTACCTCTGTAATTCCTGTCATATTAGCAGCAAAAGAAGAACCAACAGACCCTCTTGACCCTACAATGTAACCATCTTCATTAGATTTCCATACTAATTTTTGGGCAATGATATACATAACCGAAAATCCATTTTTGATAATCGAATCTAATTCTTTGTCTAACCTTTCTTGCACTAATTCTGGCAAGGGGTCACCATATAATTCATGGGCTTTTTCATAGGCAATATCTTTGATGGTCTGCTCACAACCTGGAATATGTGGTGGACATTTTTCTGGCGAAATCGGGCTAATCTGCTCACACCTATCGGCAATTAGATTGGTATTGGTCACAACGACTTCATAGGCTTTCTCTTTTCCCAAATAACTAAATTCCTCTAACATTTCTTCTGTCGTTCTTAAATACAAGGGTGCTTGATTGTCTGCATCTTCATAGCCTTGTCCCGCTTCTAAAATACGCCTATAAATCTCATCTTGTGGATCCATAAAATGAACATCTCCAGTGGCTACCACTGGCTTATTCAATTTTTCTCCTAAATCCACAATTTTTCGGTTGATATCACGCAAGGCTTCTTCGTCTTTTACAATTTCTCTTCTGATTAAAAATTGATTATTTCCTGTTGGTTGAATTTCTAAATAATCATAATCATTGGCAATCGCTTCGATTTCTTCATCGGTTCTACCTAATTCAATGGCTTGATACAATTCACCTGCTTCACAAGCACTTCCCAAGATTAGCCCTTCGGAATACTTTTTATACAAGCTCTTTAAAATTCTCGGTTTTCGGTAGAAATAATCCAAATGCGAAAGAGATACCAAGCGATACAAATTTCGTAAACCCACATAATTTTTGGCTAAAATAATCGCATGATAGGTTTTTAATTTTTTGTATTCTTCCTTTTTTGCTTCTTCGGTGCTACTCACCTCGTCAATGTCATCTACTGTTTTAGCACCACGTTTTTTTAACGTATCCATCATGACATTAAATACTTTTACCGTGGTATCAACATCATCTAAAGCACGGTGGGCAACTTCTACTTTGATGCCTAGATTTTCGGCAATTTTTCCTAATTTATATTTTTTATAATCTGGGAATAAGTCTTTGGCTAAACTCAAAGTGTCTAAATACGTAAAATCAAAATCATATCCTAAATTTTTCGCATTCTGCTTTAAAAATCCCATATCAAATGGGGCATTATGGGCAACTAAAACAGAATCTTTGATAAAGTCCAATATTTTTGGAAAAACTTGCTCAATGGTCTCAGCATCTTTTACCATGTCATCTGTTATCTTCGTAACTTCTGTTACTCTTTGTGGAATGTGTTTTTCCGGATTCACAAAACAACTAAATTGGTCAAGTATTTCTCCATTTTTTATTTTCATGATACCAACTTCTGTAATTTTTTCAGTGGTTGCGGAAAAACCTGTGGTCTCTAAATCTAGTACACAGTAAGTAGTATCGATATCTTGTCCTTTTCCATTGGTTACAATTTCGTTTTTATCTGGTGCCAAATAGGCTTCTACCCCATATAGAATTTTCATGTCTGGATTATCATATCCTAACATTTTATGGGCTTCTGGAAAGGCTTGTACGACACCATGGTCAGTAATCGCTATGGATTTCATGCCCCATTGCATGGCTCTTTTGATTAAATCTTTAGCAGATGTCATGGCATCCATTTGGCTCATTTTCGTATGCATGTGTAATTCTACTCTTTTTACTTGCGCTTTGTCTTGTCTCGTTTGTTTTTTAAGCCCTTCGGTTTCTATTACCGTATTTGCCATGACGGTTAATTCATTGGAAAAAGTGTCCATTTGAGCTGTTCCAGCCACTTTAACGCCTTTGGCATTTTGGATTCTTTTCATGATTCTTTTGGCTTTTTCTTTTTCCAAAAAAGCTTTACAAGTAATGGTACTGGTACCATCGTATAGGTCAAAACTAAATAATGTTTTTCCTGATTTTAGGGTTCGGTCTTCGGTAAAAATAACTTCTCCTTGTAGGGCTATTTTTCCATCATCTACTCCTAAATCTCCCACTTTTACCAATGGGTCAGTAATATTTTGTGTACTGCCTAAAATCAATGGCGTATCTTCTTGTTCTTCTTCGGTTGGTAATTCTGGCAGTTCCGCATTTGTCTCTAGAATGGTATTGACAATGACGGTAATGTCACCAGCATAAGTGTCTAATCCTGCTTTTCCAATGGTTTTAATGGCTTTAGCTGTTTTGATTTTTTCTACTACGGCTTGCCCTTCGGCATAATCTTTGGCAAAAGATTTACAAGTAATGGTTCCTGTGCCATCGTATAAATCAAAAATAATCATTCCTTTCCCAGACTTGGTTTCTCGTACATCGGTTGTTACAATTCTTCCTTCTAGGGTTACTCTTCCATCATTGGCAGTAATATCTTTGATTTTTACGTGTTTTTCTTTGGCTTTGGATGGTTTTCCCATAATGTATTCTTGCTCTTGCGGGCTTGGCATGTCTATTTCTTCTGGTGGTATATAGCCCTCTAAATCGGTTGGTGGAGCATAGTCTACGTCATGGTATTCTGGTACGATTTCTTGGTTTTCTTTTTCAATGGCATGTTGTCTATTTTCTTCTTCGATATGGGCTATGATTTGTGCTTCTTGGTTTTTGATGTTTTCACGGATTTCATTCATTTCTTTTTTGGATAAGTCTTCTGTCAAGTCAATGACATAGTCTTCCCCAAATAAGTTTTTTATGGTTTTTTGTAATTCTTGGTCCGTTTTTTTGGCTTTTAAAAAGTCGGCTCCTTGTATGTGCATTTTGATATGAATGGTATTTGCTTCTACTTCTACATCACTTTTTAAGAGTAACATGGGTTTGGCTAGTGGGTATTTGTGTGACATATAGGCGATAATGTTTTTCCATTCTTCTGGTATAGCTTTTTTTTCTACTTTTTCATGGTATTGTATGGTGACATCGATGTGTTCAATTTGAAATCTTTGTTGTAAAAAGTTTTCAAAATACCAGATTTCTTTGATTTCTATGTATTCATCTAAATATAAAATGACTTGCAAAGTGTTGGTCTTTTTTATCATGTTTAGACTTCTGACTTCTGCATATTTTAGATTGGAATTGGTTTTGTAATCACTAAATATTTCTCCTACTTTTTTTGCTTTTTCTGACACTTCTTTTTTCATTCCTTCCTAAGTATGTGAATTCTTTTTACTTTTTTGATTGTAACATATTTTATGAAATTAAAAAAGCGAACAAAGAAATTTTGTAACACATTTTCCCCTACCACATATTATATATCATACAAAGGAAACAAACAAAAGAAAACATATTTCTTTATGGAAGGGGGTCTAGACTATGCCAGAAAATAGAGGATGCGGATGTGGATTCGGTTTCGGTGATGACTGTTGCTGGATTATTATCCTTATATTATTAATCTGTTGTTGTTGCGGTGGTAACAGAGGCGGATGTTGCTAATTTTAACAACATTCCAAAAAACATGTAAGTCCAATGACTTACATGTTTTTTTATCATTCCAATGATAATCATCTGTCCTATCTTTTCTTGGATTGATAATTGTTTTATCTCCATGATTTCCTCTTATTACTTTATTTGAATCTTTTTCCTTTACGTTTTTCTTTTTTCTTCTTTTCTTTACTTTCTGCTTCATATTCTTCTTCATAATTCGAATAATTATCCAAAAATTTCTCTTTTATTTGTTCTTTTGGCATGTTTTCTATCTCATCTTGTTCCTCTTCTAGCTTTTTTTTATCGCTTTTTTCTTCCTCTTCGTCTGATTTCTCCTCGCTTTTCTCTTCCTGACTATCCAATATTTCTTCTGCTTTTTCCTCTCTTAATGCTTTTGGAAATTCCTCCTCTTTTTCGTCTTCCTGATGATTTTTTCCATACAAAGAAACTCCTGAAAACTCTTCCGCTATATTTTTATTTCTTCTCTTTACTACCATCCATACTACAATAGCGATTAAAATCACTACTGCCACTACGATTCCTATTATCGTTTTTTGTTGTTTTGCTTGTTTTTCAGCTTCCTCTCTTGCGATTGCTTCTTCATCTACTAAACTTTTATTTATCGTAATTTGATAGGTTGCTACATTATCACCATTTTTTTGAGATACTAAAATAGTAATAATATTCTCTCCCTCTTGTATATCTTCATTTCCGATTATCTCTACATTATAATCTTCATTGGTTGGAATCGTTTCCATCTCTAATTTTGTATTCTCTCCAATATAGTTAGCTGTATATTCATAAATGTTTGTTTTAAATTCTGGAGATAGATTTAAATCCTTTATTTTTAACATAGATAACCCATTGGCATTGTCTGGTTCTTCTAAATTTTCATTATCTTCCTTTTGTTCACCACGAGTAATGTTAATCGTATAAGTCTTTTTTGTTCCATCTTCTGCTGTTACTACCACTTCTAATTTACTGTCTCCACTTTCTAATGTTTTCTTTCCCGTACCAGTAACAGTTGCTTTGGCATCCTGTGTTTTAGCATAAACTTCTATTGTTTCTGTGTCTTCTGGAATGACAGCTTGATACGAAGTCGTTCCAGATTTAAAGCCAGTAAAATCATGTGGTTTAATTCCTAAATTACTTAAATTAGCATTACTAGACTTTGTCTTCGTTGTATTAGTTGTATTAGTTGTATTAGTTGTATTAGTCGTGTTAGTTGTGTTGGTTGTGTTGGTTGTGTTAGCAGTATGATTCGTACGATTCGTATTGTTGGTATTTTTTGTTGTTGTATTTTTGGTATTAGCTGTATTACTAGAAGATGTTTGATTGGTGTTGTTATTGCCCTGACTCGTTGTATTAACAGCATTTGTTTGAATTGCCAATAAAACAAATAAGATACTAATACTAAGCACCATCACTCTCATTATTTTCTTTTGCATTCTCATATATTTTCCTCCTACCCTTCGAATTTCTGCTTTTATTTTATCATTTGCCTTTTGGTTCGTCAACTAAATTTTACCATAATTTGACGAATTTTTTGTAAGAAAAATAATATTATGATATAATAAGCAAGAAAAGAGGAATAATGATGATAGAATTACTTTCACCTGTTGGTGATTTTGAATGCTTAAAAGCAGCTGTACAAAATGGTGCTGATAGTGTTTACTTTGGAGCAGATATGTTTAGTGCTAGAGCCTTTGCCCATAATTTCAATCTAGAAAATCTAGAAAAAGCCATTCAGTATGCCAAAATTCGTGGTGTCAAAACAAATTTGACCTTGAATACGCTTATAAAAGATGATGAATTTCCATTTGCTTTAAATTTAGCAAAAAAAGCTTATGAATATGGAATTAATGCCATTATTGTTCAAGACTTAGGTCTTGCCACAAAATTACTAGAACTTTTTCCTGATTTACCTCTCCATGCTAGTACACAAATGACCGTACATAGTTTAAGTGGTGCTTTAGAATTACAAAATCTTGGTTTTAAAAGAGTCATTTTAGCACGTGAACTTTCTATGGATGAAATTGATTATATCAATAAAAACACTGCCCTTGAAATTGAATGTTTTGCTCATGGTGCCCTATGTATCTCTTATTCTGGACAATGTTTATTTTCCAGTATGATTGGTGGGCGTTCTGGCAATCGTGGAAAATGTGCTCAACCCTGCAGACTTCCTTATGAATTATTTGAAAATGATAAAAAAGTGAATAGTGGCTATCTTCTTAGTACCCGTGATTTATGCAGTTTAGACTATATTCCTTCTTTTATTAAAATTGGAGTAAAATGTTTAAAAATTGAAGGAAGAATGAAATCTCCTGAATATGTGGCAACTGTTACTAGAATCTATAAAAAATATATCGATTTAGCTTTATCCAATCAACCTTATGTAGTCGATAAAAAAGATAGAAAAGAATTAATGCAAGTATTTAATCGTGGCATGTCTTCTTCTGGTCATTTAGACAACGAACCTAATAAAAATTTAGTCTTTAAAGACAAGCCTAATAATATGGGATTATGGCTAGGAAAAGTGCAAAATTACAACAAAAATAAAGGTTTGATTACGGTAAAATTAAAAGAACCAATTAAAATTGGAGATACCATATCGCTAGAAAATGAATCAGGTGTTTATACCATTTCAGAATTAATGGAAAATAACAAAAATATAACTGAAACAAAAATTGGTCAAACCGTTACCATTGGAAGAATGAAGGGGAATATCGCTTGTAACGATAAGATTTATAAAATGTCATCTAAAGATTTATCCTCTTTTGCCAAAGAAAGTTATCAAAAAGAAACTCGACAAATTCCTTTAAATGGCAAAATCACAATCAAAAAAGGAAAACCTATCTCCATTCATATTACACCAGCTAATTCTGTAGCATTATACAAAGATTTAAACATTGATTACGAATTAAATGAATTCCCTATGGAGGCAAAAAATAAACCATTAGAAAAACAAACTGTTATCCAACAAATAACCAAAACCGCTTCCACCCCTTATCAGTTTAAAAATATAACTGTTATTTTGGATGACAATGTATTTATTCCTAAGATAAGTACTTTGAATCAGCTTCGCAGAACAGCCTTACAACAAGTACAAGATTATGCCATTCATCATTGTTCTCGTAGTTGCCAAGAAAGAAACTCCAGTAAAGCAGTTTCTTATCCTAACAAAGATACTGTATTACCTGATAAGAAAAGCCTTGCTGAAAAAGACTGCTGTTTCGATAACCCTAAAATTTCTGTTTTGCTAAATTGCTTAAACCCAGACTTTGACTATAACAAATTAAGCCAACAGATTGATAACTTATATATTCCTTTGAAATATTTTATTAGTAGAAAAAATGATTCTATCTTAAAAGTATTGAGTCAAAATTTTAATACCTATATTTATATGCCAACCATTATCAAAGGAAATTATAGAAATCTTGTTTATGCCAATGCAGAAAGCTCCGTTAAAAAATACAATATTCGAGGGTTTGTCATCTCAAACATTTGTAACATCGCACTTTTAAACGAGTTATTTACAGACTTAGATAAATACTTTAAATTAGTAACCAATTATACTTTTAATGTTTTCAATTCTAATTCTGTCCTAACACTCAAAGAATTGGGCATTAGTCGATTTACTATATCACCAGAATTAGACAAAAATACCATTCACTCTTTATGTCATGATAACTATCTTCAAAAAGAATTAATGGTATATGGAAGAATTCCTTTAATGCATATGAAATACTGCTTACTTCGGTGAAACCGATAAATGCTACCCAGAATGCAAAGCTCGTTGTCAAAATGAAAAAAATTATTATTTGAAAGATAGATTAAATATGAATTTTCCTATCATGCCTGATAATATTCAAACCGTAACTACTCTATTTAATAGTAAAATAACCTCAATCTCTTACCAAGACTTTCCTATTGATTATGCCAGAATTGATATTTTAACAGAAAATATTTCGCAAATTAATACGATTGTGCAAACTGTGAAAGACGGAAAACGATTGGAAGGAAAAGACTATACGAACGGAAACTTGAATCGAAAAATTTAAAAATGTGACAAGAGGGGCATCCCTTTTTGTCACATTTACTTTTGAATGATTTTTGGCATGATTGGGGTGCTACACATGTATTTTTATAAAATGACGAGTGTGCCAGTGAAATAATAATAGAACATCTTATAAAATCAATTAGGGAATCTCACAACCATGAGGGCGCTGATTGATTTTATTAGATGTTCTTTGTTATGGAACAAACTAAGGAATGATATAAAAATACATGTGTAGCACCCCAATCATGCCAAAAATTATCATTTCAAATTTGTTTACTACTTAAATCAATCATCAACTCCATATTATCATCCTTCGCTGCTTTGTTTTTTCGAATAGCTCCACATTTTCTGCATCGAAAAATAATGACATATCCCTTTTTGCTGTCAATTTCTAAGCTGACTGGCTCTAAATCCCCTTGACATTGTTCTTGCCTATCTCCTGGATTTTTATCCACATGTTTAGAATGCAGACAATAAGGGCAATGATTTCTACAAGAATACCCTAGCTTTGGTACTTTTTTACCACAGTTTTCACATATAAATTCTTCATCAATTTCAATAAAATTTCGTGGCATTATTTTTATCTCCTTTGTAGGTACTTTGTGCCTGTCCCAAAGTGCCCATCTAATATTTAAAATTACCCCCACCCAAGAATTCCTTTAGTAGTGAGTTGGTTGGTACATACTCTGGCGGAATGGTTTCAAAATATTTTAACATGTCGATAAGTCTTCTTGCTTCGGCATATTCTGGTTCTTCTGGTTTAATTTCTTCTAGTAATGGCATGACTACGCCTTTTAGTACACCTAATTCATAAATAAGAGAGGTATTAAAGATACTATTGGCTTCTTCTTGATAGGGAAAGATATTTTTTTCTTCTCCATTGTTTACTTTATGCCAAGTAGCTATGGTATGTTTGGCATCATATCCTCTAAATTGATAATCTCTTACAATCCTTCTAACAAGTCTCGTATCTGTTGTTGATATTCGATTATATCGGTCCATGTTTAACACCGTTAAAGCACTGATATAGATTTTATATTTTTGGTCTTTGGCGATTTTACTCGTTAATTGGTCATTTAAACAATGAATGCCTTCAATCACTAGTACTTGGTCTGGTTCTAATTTTAGCTTTTTGCCATTGTATCTTTTGGTTCCAACATGAAAATCAAATTCTGGCATTTCTATTTCTTCGCCATTTAATAAACGGGTTAAATGATTATTAAATAATTCTAAATCAATGGATTCAATACATTCAAAATCATATTCTCCCTTTTCATCCCTTGGCGTATCTTTTCTTTCTACGAAATAATTGTCAACAGAAATGGTAACTGGTTTAATGCGATTAATTCTTAGTTGAAGCCCTAATCTTTGGGCAAATGTAGTCTTTCCTGAAGAAGATGGTCCTGCAATCAAAACCATTTTTACCTTTCTATTTTTTGCAATTTCATCTGCTATATTTGCAATTTTTTTCTCGTGTAAGGCTTCATCTAGCATAATAATGTCTTTGATATTATCTTCTTCAACAGCTTTATTTAATTTATACACGGTATTCACATTTAAAATTTTATGGATATCATCATATTCATTTAATGCCCAAGCCAATTTCTTTGTTTGAATTAATTTCGGTAATTGTCCTGGCTTACTAGAAGTTGGATATCTTACTAAAAATCCATCTTCATATTTGATAATTTCAAATATTTTTGCAATTCCCGTTCGATTTGCTAAAGTGCCAAAGCAATAATTATAGTAATCTTCACAATAATACATAAAAATTTCTTTGTTTTCTGGTAAATCTAACTGTAATCTTCCCTTTGAAGTATCATCTTTTTGATAAAATGCTTCTGCCTCTTCACGTGTCATAATAACTTGTTGGATTGGCAAATCTGCTCTTGCAATTTCATGCATTTCCTCATTCAATTTTTGAATTAATTCTTCTGTAATTGGCATATCTTCAATCTCACAAAACATAGAATTTGGCAATTGATAATTCACAATCATTTTTTTATTGGGACATACTTTTTCTAAAGCTTTTCCCAAAATATAAATAATCGTTCTTCGATAAATTTTGGTACCTTCTTTAGAAGATATATCTATTAATTTGATTTCTCCGTCTTGTTTTATCGGATAGCCTAAATTGACATATTCATGATTAAAAACTGCACCTATCACAGGATATTCACTATTTCTAATTTCCTCCTCTAGTAACTCTTGTATTGTCATTGTATTTTCTAGCTCCATTATTTTATCTTGGTATCGTATCTTCATAAATTTCCTCCCTCTTTTTAAGACACGGGGACGTAGATAATGTCCCAACTAGTAGATTTGGGACATTATCTACGTCCCCGTGTCCTCCCGTGTCCTATTTATTGTAACTTAAATAAAAACATAAGTCAATTGTTATCAATTTTCAGGTTTCGAATTTTTGCAAGTGTGGGTTGTCATATATCATTTTTTTACACTTTGTGTGTCGCAATTTCCAAAATAAAATATACTAGTCTGTAAGTTGCTCCAATCGCACTTGCTTCGCTCGTTTAGTCGCTTACGCAGTGTTGCAAAAATGATATATGACAACCCACACTTGCAAAAATTCGAAACTTGAATTATAAATTTGATTTTTATGGATATACTTTTAATAAGAATAAATTTGGGAGGTTTGATGTATGGATTTAGAAAGAATGAATACCATTTTGAATAATGATTATAAATTTGACATTTATTATGACGAAAGGCCTGTTTGGGTACAAGGGATTAATGAAAATGACCAAATGGCTAAAATTGGCTTTGTTGACAACTTTGAAGAAAAGGATGTTTTTATCAAAGATTTATATGAGAGAAATTTATAAAAAGTAAATGATACAATTTAAAATTAGCTTGAATAAGCAGTTTTAAATTGTATCATTTCTTTTAAGTTTCTTTTTTTGTTTATGGACTTTTCCCTCAAACTATGATATAATCACAAAAAACAAAGTAAGGAGTGTTATTGAATATGGATTTGGCTGAAAATAAGGTATTAATCTTATATATATTAAATCTTATTGATGGAGAATTTAGACAAGACGGTTTATTTAAAATTATAACCTCTATTAATAACATCAATTACTTTTACTTTAAACAAGTATTAACAGATTTAATAGATTCCAATTTAGTAGGAACTTATACCAAAGAAGATGAACCTGTTGTTAAAATTACTTCTGAGGGAAAAAATGCTTATAATCTCACCAAAAATGTATTACCAGGAATCATGAAATTAAAAGCTGATAATATTTTTGCAAAAGAGTTTTCTATGATAGAAGAAGAAGCTTCTGTTATTGCAGAATTTATTCCCAAGAGTGAAAATGAATATATCATAAAATGTAAAATTGTTGAAACAAATGAAACTATATTTGAAGTAAAAACTTATGCTGGCTCTAGAGAGCGAGCTAAGCGTATTGTAGATAATTGGAGACAAAATGCCACCACCATTTATCCTCAAATTTTAAATTTACTGTTGCAAGATAATCAAAAGGAAGAAAAACCAAATAAAGAAGAAAGTTAAACTTTAAAAATCCAACTCTTATTGAGCTGGATTTTCTGGTTTATAAATACCTATTTAAAACACAAAACCTAATATTGCTATTATTAATACTTTCACCATAATCTGCATAAAAAAAAGATAATTAATACACTTAATTCCGACATCATTAATATTATCAAAACCTGCCACTAATTTTTTGATTTCCTCTGGTGAAGACAGATTTTTCTCCTCCATATATTCTTTCGCCAAATATCTAGCTTTTATCATCGCATCATTTTCAAGAAAAACTCTCACCATATAATAAATCATGCTTAATATTAAAAAAATAGTCAAAAACATCATCTTATTTGGTAATACTTTAAAAATCATCAAACCACAAATGATTAGAAAATAAATCAAATATAAATTAGAAAAAACAAAGTTAAAGAGCAAAAGCTTTCTACTTTGGATAGAATGTAAGCATTCGTGTGCAATTGTTTGAATTCTTGTATAACTTTTCTGTATATTAGCAATCAAAATCTTATTGGTAATAGCCATATATAAACTTGCCTCTGCCCCTTCATTTTCTTCTATTTGGACACCTTCATTCTTTAACTTTTTTAGATACTCTTGGCACATTTCTCGATTACTCGGATATACTTTTGCTAATGCATCCAATTCCTCATTTTTGCCAATATGCTTCAATTCCTTTCTACTATAATCGAAGACATAAGCTAATACTACAATTCCAATGAAAGCAATAACTCCTATTATCATAAAATCCATTTATCTTACCTCTTCCTTTGTTACTGTATGACATCTCGAATGGCTTCTCCAATTATTTTATTCACGTCAGCAATCACGATATTAAACTTGGTCTCTGCTTCAAAGAATTTTTTCGCTTCATCTATTTCTATTAATTCAGCATACAAAGCTTGCATTTCTTTGTATTTCTCTTCATCTTGTTTTCCTGTTTGCATAACTGCCAATTGTGTCTCATATCTTTTTTGTTCAAATTGAGTCATCTTTTCTTTTAAACTAGTATTCAAATTTAATGTCTGCTTTGCCATTTTATAATTTACATACTCTTCTGATTGTTTTATTTCTTGTGCTAATTGGTTAGCTGTATCATAAATATTCATTTTAATCTCCCTCTTTTCTAAAAGTCGCTATTAAAAACTCGCCTTTTTATTCCAATGTAACTTTTGCATCTGTCGGGCAAATGTTAACAAAAGTATTTCCATCATTTACCTCAATTTCGTTTCCTTCTAAGTCTTTGTAAATTGTCTTCTCATCTCTAGCACTTTTGGTACATTTTATTTTAATTGCCTTTCCATTGGTAATATAATAACCATCAAATGTTCCGATATTTTTTAATCCTTGTCTTCCCTTATCTTCTACATCATCTAACGTATAATTATCACAGAAAGTTATTAGGATATTCTTAGTAGTAATGGTCTTTTTGGTATCCCAGTCTACTTGTTCTTTTCCTCTTGCCTGTCTTTCATATACTTTATTTTCTTCGTCATATTCATATTTTACAGTTTGAAGCTGAGAATGCGGAATTGTCACACTAACTGCACTTTGCCCATTTTCCAAATCTTTTTCATCGGTTGTATAATTCAATACACTTTTTTCTCTCGAAATAGTTTTATATTTTTTGTTTTTAGCCGATTCTAATAATTTTTCTGTACTTGTTACGGCATTATGTGGTGAAACTTTATCTTTTGCTCTCCAGAAAGTCGTTCCATCTTCTGAAATTCCGTTTATATCTTGAATACTATATTTTTTAATATCACTACTTGCCTGTGGACTTTCTCCAAAATGCGCATAAATCGCATCATGTTCCATTGCATAATCAAGAAAATAATGTCTTGCACTTCTTACTGGACCTATTTTTTCAAGATTAGCTCCTTTAAATAATGCCATTAATCTAGTTTCTCCTCCTTCAACAATGATTTCATATACCAGATAAGCTTCTTGTAGACCAGCTTGTGGCCAAGCTTCATTATGATTATCCAACATAACCGCTATTGGTCTATCTTTTCCTGAAAAGATTTTTGCTGTTTTTTCTTCTATTTCAGATGGCATTATCGTATTTTCTTCTGACGCAACTGTTTGTTCGTTCTCTTTATCTTTTAAAATTTTAGAGCCCAATACCCAACCTGCTACTATAATTAAAATGACTAAAATAGCAATTAATATTTTGGTTCCAACCTGTCCTCTTTCCTCTTTCATACCTATTTCTCCCTTCTAATCTCTATCCATCTTGAGGTCTTTTAATATCTTCTCTTCTTTTGGTCTCATGATTTTCTTGTCTTCTTCTTGTATGTGGTCATATCCCATCAAATGATAAAATCCATGTACTAACATATAACTAAATTCTCTTTCAAAACTGTGCTCATATTCCTGTGCTTGTTCTTTCACTCTTTCCATAGAAATCATGATATCTCCTAGCATATCTTCATATGTAAAATCATTTTCTTGTAATTTTTGGCTTAGCTCGTCCTTTTCAAATATAGGAAAAGAAAGCACATCCGTTGCTTTATCGATATTCCTATACTCCTTATTTATTTTGCGTATATTCTCTGGGGTTGTTAAAATAATCGTAATGGATAATTTGGTATTTTCCAATTGTTCCTCTTTAAAACACTGCGTTAGTACTTTCTTCACAATTTTCTCATATTCTTTTTTTTCTTCTATTCCTTGATATAGTATTTCATACATATTTATGCAACTTCCTTAACTTTTATGTATTTTCCTTCTGATTTACAAGAATCTTTTATCTGCTTCATAGCTCCATAGTCAACTAATTTTCTTTTATAATATTGCAAAATTTTTGAATAATCTGTTTTTCCTTCTTTTAGTTTTTTCATATCATTTTTTATAAATAATATTTCCTTTTGTTTCACATATTCTATAAAATTACTTTCTTTTAATTTTGCAATTTCCTGATAACGACTCCAAAATTTCTTGTATTCGTCTCTAATTTTAGGTGAATCCCAATATACTTTTGTGGATAATAATTTGACATTATAATCTTCCATTAAATTAATTAACATAGAATAAGCTCGTTCTCTTCTCGTTGCAATTTTAGTATCTTGTACTAATATCCTAGCATCTCTTAATAATTTTTCATAACATTGCTCTGCTACAATTAATGGTAAACTATGTGTAAATAGCTTTCTACTAATTCCTAACAAAACCATATTTTTTTCTATATTGTCTTTCGCATCCAATTTTCCTACTGCATAAGATTCATATTTTTCATATTCGGATACTACATCCTTTACACTTTCATCATAATTGATTTCTATTTTTAAAGCTAAAATATTTTGGATATATTCTTCTAATGTGTGAAATATCTTTGTATAAATCCATTCTTTGGTTGTGTCATAAACATTGGTATTGTCTGCCACCTTAATCGAATAGTTTTTTAAAATAGACTTGTATAAAGTATCCATTTTAGCTAGATAAAATTGGTTGTATCTTTCCTTTAGTTTTTCTTTGCTGTCTACTTTAATTCCTTCATAATCTAGCTCAATCAAATATTTTTGTTTTCGATATTTGTATTCTATGTATTCACTCTCTTTTAAACTAGTCACTTCATAATATTTTGATAAAGCTTCTTTTTCAAAATCTGAAGCTGTATTGTTTTTTACTTTTTTATAGATAGAGTCCATGACATACTTATCAAGTGCACCTAAGTAAGCCTCATAAGCTATATCATATTTTTTCTCTGTTTCTTCTTTATTATAATTTTCATTATCTTGTCTATCATTTTCAAAAGCTTTCATGACATTATTTCTTTTCATTGAAATTAACATCCCATTGATTCCTATTTTAGTAGGTATTAACATTCTTGTTAATGTGCTTGTTATTTTATTAAAAAATGTTTTATCTGCTCCCGTTATTTTAAGGCTTCTTTCTTCCATTCTAACTCTCATCCTTCCCCAAGGCTCTACCTAGTTTAGAAAACAAAAGTCCTGCTAAAATACAATCTTTTCATTCGTCCCTATATTTTCCAAAACTTCATAGGTAACGTAAACATCAATACTATCCCCTTTTTCATAAGTATTAATATTTTTTCCTACAATTGCTTCCTTATCTTCAATTTCTTTCTCTAATTCCTCTTGTAATTGTTCTATCCCTATGTTTTTAGCTTCCTCCATTTGATAGTCTTTTGGTTTTTCCTCTACCTCTTTATGCGTCATTTTGATAATAGAAATTGGTAAATAAAAGTCTGAAAATAATCTCATTTTGTTTTCCGCTTCTATTGTATCATAAATTTCGAATTTTGAAACCCCTTTATGCAAATTTATTTTAAAATTATTAAACTTTATCGTATATTGATTTTGGATATTCCCTGTTTCTTGTCTTTCCGTAGTATGATACGGAATATTTTTATATTTGGTGTGCCATACTTTTGCTTGTATTTCTCCTTTGGCATGCACATAACGAATCCCTGTATATTTTCCTTCCATCCAGCCATTAATTAAAGTTTCTCCTACATTCACAGTATCTCCCACTTTTACATTAGCCGTTCCTGTTTGTGCATTCATTTTCGTGATAATACCCACTTTGTCAGAAATAATACTACAATATTCCTCGTCATTTATAATCTCTGGCTTTTCATCTGCCTTTACCAGTTTTACAATCGCATTCGTTCCCTTTAATTCAATTCCCATCCATGCAATATCTTTTCTTTGTAACCTAATTTTATTAATCACTTCTTTCGTATTTACTTTTGCTTTCCACTCTCCTATCTTTAATCCAGCCTCTTCTATCTCCTTTGCTATATTTTCTAATTCCTGACCATTTTCTTCTCTAATATCCACATTCCATACAAAATTTGAGGATAACAAGGTTAGAAAAATCATGATTAACAATAACACAAAAAATATTTTCCTTTTTTGATAACGATGCAATAAAAATGGAAATCCTTTTTTGCTTTTTATTTTTAACTTACATTTTGTTTTTTTCGCTATCTCACAAATCTCTTTAAAGTCATGAATACCAGCTCTAAAATCTAACTGCACATCTTTTCTTCTTTTTAAGTGCCAAATAGCAATCTTTTTGTTTCGACACATATTAATAAATCTTTCTATGTAATATCCTTCTATTGTAATTTCTAAATACCCCATGATATAGCTAAACAATATCTTTATTATCATCTATTTAAGTCCTCTCTTTATTTTAATTAGGAAAATTGCGACACATAAGGTATAAAAAATAATAAATTACACCTTAAATTAATAGCATTGCAATGCTAATCTACCGTTCTTTCAATATCCATACTTTCAATCTTACCAGTCACTTTAATATCATCCTCTGTCATATTTTCCAAATTCAGATTAAATCCATTCACATTAACAATACCCACATGAGTATTAATTCTCACAAAATACTCCTCATACTCCAGAATCCCTTTAAAATTCTCAATTATCATCTCATCAAATCCTATCATTGTAATCTTAGGAATATCGGAATAAACCTCTTGTGGCATCTCCAACATTTTATTAATTTTATCGTAATTTCTCTTTTTCATAGCTTTCCTTTCCTCATTTGGTGCGTTCTGGTGCGTTCTGGGTGCGTTCTGGGACAGGCACCATCATACCCCTTTTGTCGTGTTTTGGGACAGGCACCACTATACCCTTTTTGGCTACTTTGGGGACAGGTTACCTTGTTTTATTTTTCAAATTCATCGAGTGACTTAAATTCATATCCCATATTTTTAGCTTCTTTTATAACTGCATCTAAAATGTTTGTATTCGTTTTTGAATTGCCATGCAACAACATAATTTCTCCATTGTGTAGATTGTCTAATACTTTCTTTTTAGCAGATGTTTCGTCTGGTTGTTTGTCTTCATTCCAATCTTCGTAGGCAAATGACCACATAACGGTTGTATAGCCTAGTCGATTGGTTACTTGTAAGGTATTTTCACTAAATTCTCCTTTTGGTGGCCTAATGTATTTCATTTCATAATTGAATTTTTCGTTGATTACTTGATGTAAATCCATGACTTCTGTTTTAATTTTCTCTTCTGTTAATTCTGGCATACTTTTATGATTGACTGTATGGTTTCCTATGATATGTCCTTCGTCTATCATTTGTTGTACTAGGTCTGGTTGTGTGTTGACAAAATGTGCTGTTATAAAAAAAGTAGCTTTTACTTGATTTTCTTTTAAGGTAGAAAGTAGCTGTGGTGTGTAACCCGCTTCATATCCCTCATCAAAGGTTAAATAAATACTTTTCTTCTCTTTATTTCCTAAACAAATTCCTTTATTTTCTTCTAAGACTTTTTTATTGTTACTTCCTACATCTGGCTGTTCATGATTATCATTTCTTTTGATACCCCAACCTATTTTTTGATTGCTAACTGTACTACTATTGGTTGCTATTTCAGCTTCTTTTGTATTCATTGATATTACACTAAGTGAAAATATTGCTGTTATTAATATAAGAATAAACCCATAATGCATGGTTTTCTTTTCTTTTATCTTTTTTGTCATGATGAATCCGTCCTTTCACGGCATATTTTTTTATATTTAATATATATTTTGGAGAACGAAAAGATATGAAAAAAAATAACTATTGGCTTATAAAACCTTTCGTTATTTTTCTACCTATAGCTATTCTTACTTTATTTATATTTTGTTATATACCATTTTTATTATTTCGTATCTTTGCCCAATCAGCTTTTTATAAAAATCTTTTCTTAACTTTGACATAACCTCTATTCCATCCACAAAACTTTCAATTTCATCTATTTTTATCTGGTTAAAAATCCTACCAATAGCTTCGTTGCATTCCTTATTACTCATTTGTTTAATATATGACATATAATTTATCTTTTTCCCATTTTCTTTTAAACAAGAATAATAATTAATGGCTAAATTTTTTAATTCCACGTCATCTATTTTTTGTATTCTTTCATCTTCGTACATTGGATTAAAACAAGAACCACAATCATAAATTGGCGAAAAACTAGTTTTTCCTGTATTTTTATTTAATAAAAATCCCCAATTCCCATTATGTCTGTCTGTATTCCCTATTAAACTATCAACAATAAACATTTCCCAGAATTTTTCTCTTGTTTCTATTACATCAATCATTTTTTTGCTTTCTTCCAAAACTCCCATAATATCGTTTATTTCTGTTTCTATCTTTTTATCTGGATTGCTACTTAATGCTAAATTTTCAAATTCATATAATACCTGATTTTTATCTGTAAAATCCTCACAAGCACATACAATCTTTTGTTTTCCTTTATATTGATATTTCCCTAAAATTGTATTTTGCGTTTTAAAACCAATCATTTTAAATATATTACTTCCTACATATTCTGAAAACGCATTATTGATATAGGATATGTTCTTATTTTTTTCTCTTACTGGGTCTGGAAATTTTACTAAATATTTTTTATCATTATATATTAATGTTTTCTTTTTTTCCGAACCTTTGTAGTTATTAAATTCTTCTATACATTCTGTAAAATCTATCATCGTTTTTCTCCTTCTTATTTTATATGCTCATCATAGCATATTTTTTCAGACAATACAATAACATTTCGAGAATAAAATTCCATAAAATGATTGATTTTTTTCTTTTTCTATAATAGAATACATTTATCAATCATTTAAGACAAATAAATTTATAAAATAAGGAGCTGAAAATCATGAAAAATATTGACGTATCTATCATCATGGGAAGTGACTCTGATTTACCAATCATGAAAGATTGTGCTAAATTTTTAGAACAAATGGGAATTTCTTATGAAATGAAAATCCTTTCTGTTCATCGTACACCAGAAAAAGCAACCAAATATGCAGAAGAATTAAAAGAAAATGGTGTCAAAGTAATCATTGCAGGTGCAGGTGGAGCTGCTCACCTTCCAGGTGTATTTGCTGCCATGTTGCCAACCGTTCCAGTCATTGGAATTCCAATTCATACAAAAACTTTAGGTGGTGTGGATTCTTTATATTCCATCGTTCAAATGCCTTCTGGTATTCCAGTTGCAACCGTTGCTATCAATGGTGCTAAAAATGCTGGTATCCTAGCAACTTCTATTTTAGCCGTTGGAAATGAAGAAATAAAAAATAAATTAGCCGATTTTAAAAATTCTTTAAAAGATGCCGTATCTGCCAAAGATGAAAAATTACAACAATTAGGCTATGAAGCTTATTTAAATAATTAATTTATATAAAGGTGGTTTTAAAATGAAAAAAATTAGTAGTGGAAAAGTTCGTGAAATATACGAAGTAGATGAAGATAAACTTTTGCTAGTTGTATCGGATAGAATCTCTGCCTTTGACTATATTTTACCAAGTCTCGTTCCCAACAAAGGAAAAATTCTAAATCAAATCTCTGAGTTTTGGTTTAATTATATCAAAGACATCATTCCCAATCATGTCATATCTACTGACATAAAAGATTTTCCTAAAGAATTTCAAACAGAGGAATTTGAAGGAAGAAGTATGTTAGTCAAAAAATTAAAAATGATACCTATTGAATGTATCGTTAGAGGTTACATTACAGGTTCTGGATGGAAAAGTTATCAAGAAAATGGTACGGTTTGTGGTATTACTTTACCAGAAGGATTACAAGAATCAGAAAAATTACCAGAACCAATCTTTACACCAACTACCAAAGCAGCCGAAGGACATGACGAAAATATTTCTTTTGAAGAAGTTTGCAATTTGATTGGAAAAGATTTAGCAGAAAAACTGCGTGCTAAAACAATTGAAATTTATTCAAAATGTGCTGAATATGCCTTAACAAAAGGTGTTATCATTGCAGATACAAAATTTGAATTTGGTGTCGATGAAAATGGCACTCTAGTCATTGGAGACGAAGTGTTAACACCAGATTCTAGTAGATTTTGGCCAGCTTCTGATTATCAAGTTGGTAGAGGACAAAAAAGTTTTGATAAACAATATATTCGTGATTGGATTAAGTCTACTGGTTATGACCCAGAATCTGGTACACCAATTCCAGATGATGTGATTGATGTAACGGTTAACAAATATAAAGAAGCTTATCAAATACTTACTGGTAAAAATTTTTAATAGGATATAAATCCCCCTTACCATTTCATCTAATATGGTTAAGGGGGATTCTATTTTAAAACTGTAATTTTTCAAACTTATCTTTATCAATATTTTTAGGAACTTCAATTGGATATTTACCAGTAAAGCATCCATCACAAAAACCTTTTACTTTACAATCCTTTGCTATCTCCTTTAAGCTATCCAAATTCATATATTCTAACGAATCGGCACCAATCATTTGCCTAATTTCCTCAACTGTTCTATTATTAGCAATCAGATTTTCCTTCTTATCGATGTCCGTTCCAAAATAGCAAACATCCACAAAAGCTGGTGAAGCAATTCGAATATGTACCTCTTTGGCACCTGCATCCTTTAAAGTTTTTATAATTTTAGTAAGCGTATTTCCTCTTACAATCGAATCATCTACCAAAACTATCTTTTTCCCTTTTACCGTGTGATGTAAAGGATTTAACTTTAAGCTTATCAATTTTTTTCTTTTATTTTGTGAATTTTGGATAAAAGTTCTTCCGATATATTTATTTTTGACAAATACAATATCGTAAGGAATTTTCGACTCTTTCGAATAACCTAAAGCAGCATCATTTCCAGAATCGGGAACTCCTGCCACAATATCGGCATCTACAGGAGCTTGTTTCGCTAAACATCTTCCTACTTGCTCACGAATAATATGCACATTAATGCCATCAATCGTAGAATCTGGTCTAGCAAAATAAATATACTCAAAAATGCACAATCCCTTTTTCTCATTTGGCATGAATTTATCACTTACTATCTCATTATTCGTAATCGTTACCACTTCGCCAGGTTCAATATCACGGTCAAAAGTAGCACCTGTAACATCTAAAGCACAACTTTCTGAGGCAAAAACAATATCCTCTCCGCGATGTCCCATACAAAGAGGTCTAAAACCTTGTGGGTCTCTTACTGCTATCATTTTTTGAGGTGACAAGATTAAAAGTGAATAGGCTCCTTTGATAATTTTCATCGTATTTTTTACAGCATCTTCAATGGAACCTGTTTTCAATCTTTCCCTTACAATAACATGACAAATAATCTCTGTATCGCTTGTTGTTGTGAAGATAGCACCTTGTTCTTCTAATTCTTTTTTTATTTCCACTGCATTGGTTAAATTTCCATTGTGCACAACTGCTAGATTTCCTTTTTTGTGTCTTACTACCATTGGTTGTGCATTCTCTTTTTTACTCACACCTGTGGTAGAATAACGCACATGACCAATTGCCATTTTTCCTTCTGGCATGCTATTTTGTACTTCCTTTGTAAAAACCTCTGAAACTAACCCTACATCTTTATGAAAATGAAGAATGCCATCTTCATTAATAGCAACACCACAGCTTTCTTCTCCTCTATGTTGCAAGGCAGATAACCCAACACAAACTTGTCCAATTAACTCTTCTTTTGGTGCTTTCGAATAAATTCCATACACGCCACATTCTTCTTTTATTTTATTAAACATTTCTTTCTTCCTTCCTTTTTCGACATATATCTACTTAATATATGAGACAAATGAAACCTGTCCCCTTTGTCTCATTGACTTTACTTCCTATTCATGTTAAACTACTTTTATAGAAATAGGAGGTAATTTTATGTATCATTTAGTTGTTTTCGCTTCTGGCAATGGTTCTACCTTGCAAGCCATCATCGATAGTATCCGCAACCATGAATTAGAAGCTCAAATCGATTTAGTTGTTTCTGATAACGCTAACGCTTATGCTCTGGAAAGAGCTAAGGCAAATCATATCGAAACGTATATCATTCAAAATAAAAATTTTGCTCAAAGAGATTTAGAATTATCCCATATACTTTCTAATTACTCCATTGACCTAATTGTACTAGCTGGCTATTTAAAAATGATTGGTCCTAACTTACTTGAAAAGTATACCATTATCAATACGCATCCTTCTTTACTACCAAAATATGGTGGAAAAGGTATGCATGGTATGCATGTCCACGAAGCTGTTATAGAAGCTCATGAGAAATATAGTGGTGCTACCATTCATTTTGTGAATCAAGAGTATGATAAGGGCAATATCATCAGCCAAACACAAGTTGAAATTCTTCCTAGCGACACAGCTGAAACATTATCACAAAAAGTACAAGCTGCTGAGAAAATCCAACTCATTCAAGTACTAAATCGCTTTGTAGATGGGGACATGGGGACGTAGATAATGTCCCTCATCGATAAGCATATAAATTGGATTATTGCTAGGTGGGACATTATCTACGTCCCCATGTCCCTAATGCTCATAAATCTCTCCAATATCTTTTCGATAATCTAAGTTTGTATCAATATTATTTTCCATCGCAGCATATGCCTTTTGTCTTGCCTCTTCTAATGTATTTCCACTTGTATGAACAGCAAACAGTCTAGATGTTCCTACTGATTGATAACGATTTCCTTCCAATGGTTTGGTACTAGCAAAATAAATTTTAGCACCTTTTTCTAAAATCGCTTTTGTATTTACGGTAAAATCACAAGGTTCTGCTTTTTTTATGGCATAATCTGGGCTTACGACATAAACGGTAAAAGTATAATTATTTTTAAACTTACAATTTTCAGAAGACAATTTTTGTTCCCATATGTTTTCCATCACTTCACTAAATGGTGTCTCCAATGAATTTAGTACATTAATAGCTTCTGGGTCACCAAATCTGGCATTAAATTCAATAAACTTGATTCCTTGTTGGCATTTAAAGAATCCTCCATAGATAACCCCTGTAAATTCTAAGCTATCTTTATTCACATACTGAATGGTATCTTGAATTAATTTCGCACATTTGTCTACATCTTTTTGCTCTAAAAATGGTAATAATCCATTTTCAAAACTCAAGCATCCCATACCACCTGTTCCAGGTCCTTTATCTTCATCAAATCGATATGGATAATCAAAAGTAGTTGGTGTTACTACAATATTTTTTCCGTCTGTCAATGCCATGACCGTAAATTCTCTACCCTCTACTTTATCTTGTACAATCACACTACCATCTGATTCTAAACAAGATTTAGCATATTCAGAACCTTCTTGTTTTCCTTTGAAATGAATACCACCTACTTTAACTCCTTTTCCTCCTGTTAACCCCTCTGGTTTCACAACAAAGCTATCATCTTCATATTTTTTCATTACCTCATCTAAGTGTGCTAAAGTAGTAACACTTTGATTTTTAATAATCATGTCTGGTGCCAATTTTTCAACAATTTCTAAAGCATAGGTTTTGCTCCATTCTACTTTTGCCCCTTGTGACGTTGGTCCAAAAGTCTTTAACCCAAGCTCCCTTGCCAAATCAATTAAACCTTCTTGTAGTAAATTATCTTGACTGACAACACATGCCTCAATTGCTTCCTCTTTTACAAATTTTTTCACAAGCTCTTTATCAAATGGGTCTCCAATTATATATTTTCCCTTTGAATTTTCCACTTGCTCTACAACAGATGGATTCGCATATGGTAAAATAGCATATAAAATAAAACCTTTTGCAATTTGTTCTGCTAGTATCGCTTCACGCCCTCCATTACCTAGTAGTAAACACTTTTTCATAACTTTCTTTCCTTTCTCGTGAGACAAGAAGGACAGGTTTGATTTGTCTCACACTTTTTGTCGTTTTTTGACAATTACTTTTTTCCACATTTTTCTATTTACTTTATGAGACAAATGAAACCTGTCCCTCTTGTCTCACACATTTACCTCAATCGAAATATCTTGTACCAAATCGCTATATTTCTCTAAAACGGGATTAACTCTTTCTTCTACAAAATCTTCTACTTGTTTTGGTGCTCTACCACATAAGTGGTCTGGGTTTAATGCTTGCATAATTTCTTCCTTCGTTAGACCAAATGTGTCATCTGCTGCAATTCTTTCTACTAAATCATTTGGTTTTCCTAATTCTTTGACTTGTTTTCCTGCTTCCATCGAATACACTCTTATCTTTTCATGTAATTCTTGTCTATCTCCACCTTTTAAAACAGCATTCATTAAAATTTCCTCGGTTGCCATGAATGGTAATTCTTGCATCATATTGGTTTTAATGACATTTGGATAAACAACTATATTGCTAGAAATATTGGCATATAAGATTAAAATAGCATCTACTGCTAAGAAGCTTTCTGGTACACAAATTCTTTTATTCGCGGAATCATCTAAAGTTCTTTCTAACCATTGAGTTGCTGCTGTAATGGTTGGGTCTATGGTTAAAGTCATAACATGTCTTGCTAAAGAATTGATTCTTTCACTTCTCATTGGATTTCTTTTATAGGCCATGGCGGATGAACCAATTTGTCCTTTTTCAAATGGTTCTTCTAGTTCTTTTTCGTGTTGTAATAATCTCATATCATTGGCAAACTTAGAACAGCTTTGTGCAATTTGTGATAAAACACTTAGCACTCGGCTATCTAATTTTCTCGTATAGGTTTGTCCTGATACAGAATATACTTTTTCAAACCCCATTTTTTCTGCTATTTTACCATCAATTTGTTTTACCTTTTCTTCCTCTTTAAACAATTTCATAAAACTTTCTTGGGTTCCTGTTGTTCCCTTACAGCCTAATAATTTCATATGACTTTGTACAAATTCTAGTTCTTCTAAATCTTCTAGTAAATCTTGTAGCCACAAAGTCGCTCTTTTTCCTACTGTTGTTAATTGTGCTGGTTGAAAATGGGTATAGCCTAAGCAAGTTACCTCTTTATTGTCTAAAGCAAATTTCTTTAAATTGTTGATAACCAAAATTAATTTTTGTTTGATTAATTGTAAGGCTTGTGACATTAACACAACATCTGTATTGTCGGTTACATAGCATGAAGTTGCTCCTAGATGAATGATTGGCTTAGCACTTGGACATTTTAATCCAAATTCATACACATGTGCCATCACATCATGTCTACATTCTTTTTCTCTTTGGCTTACGATGTCGTAATCAATGTTGTTTACATTTTCTTTCATTTCTCTGATTTGTTCTTCTGTGATGTCAATTCCTAATTCTTTTTCTGTTTCAGCTAGGGCTACCCATAGTTTTCTCCAGGTTGAGTATTTACTGTCATTTGACCATAACTGATTCATTTCACTACTTGCATATCTTCCAGATAGTGGTGTAACGTATTTGTTGTTTTCCATTTTTTTCATTCCTTTTCTATTTTATTTTTATATCTTTTAGGTGATTCTTATCTATAATAATTCACACCAGCCTCAAACAATTTCTGGTCCTTTCTACCAGGTACATTTTTCTCAATCTCGCGATAGCATCTCTCAGAATGACCCATCTTACCCAAAATCCTACCATCTGGGCTAGTAATTCCCTCAATTGCGTCAACTGAACCATTTGGGTTATAGCGAATATCATAAGTTGCATTTCCCTGTAAATCCACATATTGCGTCGCAATTTGACCATTCGCAATCAATTGTCTCTCTAATTCTTCCGAAACAATAAATCTACCCTCTCCATGAGAAATTGGAATTGTAAACTCTTCTCCTAGCTCTACTCCGCTAAACCATGGTGATAGTTTAGAAACTACTTTTGTTTGAACCATTCTTGACATATGTCTACCAATCGTATTGAAAGTCAGTGTTGGTGCTGTTTCATCCAACTCTCTAATTTCTCCATAAGGTAATAAACCTAATTTCACCAAAGCTTGGAATCCATTACAAATTCCTAACATTAAGCCATCTTGTTCATACAAATGTTGATGAATTAAATCTTTCAACTTTGGATTTCTAAATACCGCTCCAATGAATTTACCAGAACCATCTGGTTCATCGCCACTACTAAATCCACCTGGTATCATAATAATTTGTGAGTTTTCAATTTCTTTTGCCAATAAATCAATGGATTCTTGAATATTTTGTGGCTTTAAGTTTTTAAACACAACCATATTGGCAATGGCTCCCGCATCCTCAAAAGCTTTTGCCACGTCATACTCGCAGTTAGTACCTGGAAATACTGGTATCAATACACGAGGTTTCGCAATTGGCATTTTGCGAGTAATCGTGCAAGTTTTATCACTCATGATATTTTTCGCTTTTTTACTTTCTGCTTTTACTCTAGTTGGGAAAACTTTTTCTAATGGTTTTTCCCACATTTCAATTAACTGTTCTAATTCAAATGACACGGTATCATTCACTACAATTTTTTCTTCCACCGTTGTCGTTCCTAACATTTGTGCCTTTTCTATGGTTACTCCTTCTTTTAACTCAATGACAAAAGAGCCATAATAAGGATAGAATAGGTCTGGCACATTGTTTGTAAACTGGAATCCAATTTTATTTCCCATAGCACTTTTGGTAATCACGTCTGCGATTCCCCCATGCGTAACCGTGCTAACAGATAATACTTTTCCTTCTTTGATGAAAGAATGAATGATTTCATAATTTTCCTTCAAGTCTTCAAAGTCCAAAATATCTTCTTGTCCCATTTTAGTTGGTAAGAATACTACCTTTGAATTGGTTTGTTTAAACTCATTTGACACTACTTTTGTCGTATCGGTTTCTCCAATACAGAAAGACACTAATGTTGGTGGCACATCTAATTCATTATACGAACCAGACATACTATCTTTTCCTCCAATGGCTGCTATTTTCAATTCTTTTTGTACTAGGTAAGCACCGAAGTATGGCGGCAAATGGTTTGCCCCATCTACTTGGGTCATTTCTTAATTTTTCAAAGTATTCTTGTAATGTTAGATATGCTTTTTTATAATCTCCACCTAGCGCTACATATTTGGAAACTGATTCAATAATCGCATAAACCGCTCCGTGGAAAGGACTCCAACTAGCCAAATATGGATTATAGCCATATGTCATAATCGTTCCACTATCAGTATAACCTTTTAGGGTTGGGATTCTTGCTACCATACCTTGTGTTGGGGTTAATTGATATTTTCCACCAAATGGCATGATAACGGTATTGGCTCCAATGCTACTGTCAAAACGCTCTACTAATCCTTTTTGTGAACAACAATTTAAGTCTTGTATAGTTTGTTCCCATTTTGTTTTGATATCTTCTATTTTCTCTGGTTTGAAATAAGATTTTGCTTCCTCTGGTTTGCTTACTTGTACTTTTGCATTTTTCACATCTCCATTGGTATCTAGAAATTCTCTTGCAATATCTACAATTAAATTTCCTCTCCAATACATTTTCACTCTTGGTTCTTCTACTACTTCTGCTACAATCGTTGCTTCTAAGTTCTCTTTTTCTGCAAAAGCTATCAATTTGTCAGCATTTTCTTTGGCAACTACAACCGCCATTCTTTCTTGTGACTCAGAAATGGCTAACTCGGTTCCATCTAATCCTTCATATTTTTTAGGAACTTTATCTAAGTTGATGACTAATCCATCTGCTAATTCGCCAATGGCAACTGATACACCACCTGCTCCAAAGTCATTACATCTTTTGATAATTTTTGTTACTTCTGGGTCTCTAAATAATCTTTGTACTTTTCTTTCTTCTGGAGCATTTCCTTTTTGCACTTCTGCTCCACATGTTGTTAAGGATTCACTTGTATGGGCTTTGGAAGAACCAGTTGCTCCTCCACAACCATCTCTACCTGTTTTTCCTCCTAATAAAATGACAATATCGCCTGGCACTGGCCTGGTACGAACTACGTTTTCTTTTGGTGCTGCTCCTACCAAAGCTCCAATCTCCATACGTTTTGCGACATAACCCTCGTGGTAAATCTCTGCTACTTGACCAGTGGCTAGTCCAATTTGATTGCCATAAGAACTATATCCGTCTTGCTGCTTCATTGGTTAATTTTCTTTGTGGTAATTTATTTGGCATTGTTTCTTCTACTGTTTTTCTTGGGTCTCCACAGCCTGTTACACGCATGGCTTGATACACATAAACTCTTCCAGATAGTGGGTCACGAATCGCTCCTCCTAAACAAGTAGCTGCTCCACCAAATGGTTCAATTTCAGTTGGATGGTTATGGGTTTCGTTTTTAAACATAATTAAATATTCTTCTGGTTTCCCATCTACTAAAATATCCGCTTTGATACTACAAGCATTGATTTCTTCTGATTCGTCTAATTCTTTCATGTAGCCTGCTTTTTTCAATTCTTTGGCAGCAATGGTTGCGATGTCCATTAAGCAAATATCTTTTGCTTTTCTATTTTCATAAACTAGGTCTCTTGCTTGTAAGTAATCTTCATAAACTTTTTGTAATAAATCCCATTTGATTTCTAGTATTTCTAATTTTGTTAAGAAAGTGGTATGCCTACAATGGTCTGACCAATAAGTATCTATCATTTTCATTTCTGTCATGGTTGGGTCTCTTTTTTCTACCTCTTTAAAATAATTTTGACAGAATTGTAAGTCAGCAAAATCCATCGCAAATCCATATTTTTGATAAAATTTCTCGGAATCTTCTTTTGTCATATCAATAAAACCTTTTACAACAGCTACATCTTCTGGTATTTGCATTTGCTGTTTTAGGTTTTCTGGTTTTTCTAACGAACATTCTCTAGAATCGACTTGGTTAATCATATATTTTTTTATTTTTTCAATTTCTTTCTCTTGAATATTTCCTTCTAAGATATAAATTTTGGCTGATTTTGCGGTCGGTCTGTTTCCATTTGCTAAAATTTGTAAACATTCTTCTAAGGCGTTGGCTCTTTGGTCAAATTGACCTGGTAAGAATTCAATTCCCAAAATAGAATCTTCTTTATTAAATGGATATTCTTCTACATAACATTCATCTACTTGTGGTTCTGAAAAAACTGTATTTTTGGCTTGTTCTAATATTTCTTCTGTAATGCCTTCTACATCATAACGATTTAAAATGATGATATTTTTTAAGGATTGAATTGCTAAGTTTTCTTGGATGTCTGCTAGTAAGTCTTTTGCTTCTATATCAAATCCTTTTTTCTTTTTTACGTATATTCTTTTTACCATTTTCTTTCCTCCTAAATAAATTATATTATATAAATGTTATTTTATCAATTGCAAAGAGCAGACAAAATTTGACAAAATGTCGCATACTGTCTGCTCGTTTGCTTAGTCTCTTAGATACTAGACGAAATATTCTTCTACTACATTATCCAACGTATCATTCAATTCTGAACACTCTATCTGAATATCTCCCTTTAGTTTTAATAACCACAACCATACCCTTGATATAGTAGATTTTCTTACATCTGCATCTGAACAAATGCATACCATATCTCCCTTACAGTAAGGTCCATACCACTCTGTACCATCTTTGTATTGCTTCGTTATTTTACCATCAGAACTAAATTCAAATATTACATCTTCTGTCAGAAAAACTCCTTCAAATAATATTTTTTCAACCCAATATTCCGGTTTAAAAGTAATCAATATTTTTCTGAGTTCGTCTTCCCTATCCCGGAAATAATCATTAAAAACAATTAAATCCTTTCTGTTCTCGCTGGAAATTTTTACAAATAGTATCATTATTTATCCTCCTTTTTATTCTAGCATTATCATGCTAGTTTCTCTGCTCACAATACTATTCCTATTATACCATTTTTTATGTAAAATTGTCAAATATATATTTAATTATAGATTTATATTTATTTCTTTATTTCCTTCTATTACCTCCCCAATAACATACGCTTTCTCCCCTTGTTGTTCTAATATTTCAATTGCTTTTTGTGTCTCCTCTTTCTTTACAATCACTGCCATTCCAATCCCCATATTAAAGGTATTGTACATATCTCTTTCTGGAATCTTTCCTACTTTTTGAATTAATTTAAAAATTGGCAAAACAGGATAAGAATCTTTTTGGATTTGTAAAGAAACGCCTTCTCTTAACATTCTAGGCATATTTTCATAAAAGCCTCCTCCTGTAATATTAGAAATTCCTTTTACTTGTACCTTACTTAATAATTTCAAAATAGGTTTCACATAAATTTTAGTAGGCGTTAGCAATGCTTCTCCTAAAGTCATTCCCAATTCTTCTTGATATTCATCGATATTTTCTTCGTTGATATCAAAAATTTTTCTAATCAAAGAAAATCCATTAGAATGAACGCCAGAAGAGGCAATTCCAATTACTTGGTCACCTATTTCTACTGTTTGACTATCAATCATTTTCTCTTTTTCGACAACCCCTACTGAAAATCCAGCTAAATCATATTCTCCTGGTTGGTAAAATCCTGGCATCTCTGCTGTTTCTCCTCCGACTAAACTACAACCAGCCATTTTACAACCATCTGCTACTCCTTTTACAATCGTTGCTACTACTTCTGGTACATTTTTTCCTAATGCCATATAATCTAAGAAAAATAATGGTTTTGCTCCACAACATACAATATCATTTACACACATAGCCACACAATCTTGTCCAATGGTATCATGTTGATTCATCAAAAAAGCCAACTTTAATTTGGTACCTACTCCATCTGTACCTGAAACTAAAATTGGTTCTTTTATTTTTTCTGTATTTAAAGCATAGAGACCTCCAAATCCCCCTAAGTCTGATACAACTCCCTCATTGTATGTGCTTTTTACTGCTTCTTTTATCAGTTCTACTGATTGATATCCTGCTGTTACGTCTACACCAGCTTGCTTATAGCTTTCACTAAAACTTTTTCCCATTGTCTTCCTTCCTTCCTTTCTAGGCATAAAATAATTGAAAATAACAGCTACATTATTTCTCAAATTTCCTATTTTTAAACTTAACAATCATATTATATAATATTTTTTTCTTTTGTTCAACATTTTTTTCAAAAAAATGTAACATTTCTTATATATTTTTCGACTTTATACAAGCCCTATTTTTTAAAGTTTCTAGCAAATCAAACTTAATTTACTTTTATTGTAATATTTATATAATTACTTAGAAAATCCAGTAATATGAATTGTTTTACAATTCTGGATAATTTTGTAAATTACTATTGACAAGTTTGGCTTTTTAGATTATATTGTTATTATGTCTGGAAAATTAAGGTAATTTGACAGATTCTGTCAAACCTTGTTTTCTTATTTTTTTGACTATACTAATTTTTAAGGAGGATTACTATGTTAAACTTTGTAATTTGTGATGATAATGTAAATTTACTAGACAGATTAGAGAAAATGTTAGAAACTATTTTTGCAAAAAATAATTACGATGCTTCTGTTGTATTTAAATCAGATAGTGCAGATGATATTTTAAATTATATTGACAATAACATTGCTGATGTTTTAATGCTAGACATCAATTTAAAGTCTAATAAAAGTGGTCTCGAATTAGCTGAGGAAATCAGAAAAAGAAAGAAAAATCCTTATATTATCTTCACTACAGGTCATTTAGAATATGCTATGGTGGCTTACAGATATAAAACTTTTGATTATCTTGCTAAACCAATTGTTTATGATAGATTAGAAGATACTATTAATAGATTATTTGAAGATGCCAACGAGTTAAGTAAAAGTTATATTAAAATTGATAATAAAAATACGATTGTTGATGAAGCTGAAATTCAATATATTAAAAGAGATGGCATGAAATTAGTTTTTCATACCTCTTCTCGTGATTATGATACTTATAGCTCCTTCAATAAATTTCAAGATAAACTACCTACTACTTATGTAAGATGTCATAAATCATATATTGCTAATATGAATCAAATTAAAGATGTTGAACCAGTTTCTGGTACTATTACTTTTATGGATGGTCATACTTGTGATATTGGACCAAAATATAAAAGGGAATTTATGGAGGTTTTAAAAAATTATGGAAATTTTGAATAATATTTGGACGGTGCTAACTACGCCGAATCAAGGATTAGTAAATATTCTATTAATTCCAATGGGCATAATAGAATGCATTCTTACAATGTTGTTATTTTTATCTATATTCAATATAACAGCTACTAAAAAACAAAAAATAATATATGTTATAATTGAATTTATTATGAGTTTGTTGAATATTTATGTTATTCCTTATCCTTTTAATATACTAATTAATTATTTGATTCTAATTATAGCATCACACTATAATTTTAAAATTTCATTTTTAAAAAGTACAGTAGCTGTTATTTTATCTGCTATTATTTACGCATTAGTAGGTATGTTAATAGTTAATCCTTATTTAACATTTCTACAGATTTCATCTGAACAATTAGATGTTATCCCAATTTATAGATTTTTCTATTTATTGATTATGTATAGTGTGATTTTTATGATCTCACTTATTGTAAAAAACAAAAAAATTTATTTAGACAATCTAGAGGATATTGATAAAAGAAACAAATTTATAATTGGTGGTAATTTAGTTTTAGGTTTTTTTACTTTAGCAATTCAATTAGTAATTACTATTTATTACACTGATGTTTTACCAATATTAATAACATTTTTAAGTTTTATATCATTACTAGCCTACTTTGCTATTAGTATTTTTAGTTTAACTAGGGTTATGAAACTGACATTAACAACTAGAAAATTACAAAGTGCAGAAGAATATAATAAAACATTACATATTTTACACGACAATGTTAGAGGTTTCAAACATGACTTTGATAATATTGTTACAACCATTGGTGGTTATGTCAGAACAAATGATATGAAAGGATTAGAAAATTATTACATTCAATTAGAAGATGATTGCCAAAGAGTGAATAATTTATATTTACTAAACCCTGAAATCGTAAATAATCCTCGGTATTTATAACCTACTTACTAGTAAATATCATGAGGCAGACTCTAAAGATATAAAAGTCAATATGACCTTCTTATTGGATTTGAATACCTTAAATATGAAAATTTATGAATTTGCCAGAATATTAGGCATTTTATTGGATAATGCAATTGAAGCAAGTAATGAATGTGACGAGAAAATCATCAATATTACTTTTAGAAATGATACCAAAAACAATCGACAATTAATTGCCATTGAAAATACCTATCAAAATAAAAATATTGACATGGACCAAATATTTGAAAAAGGCTTCTCTGGAAAGAAAAATCATACTGGATTAGGTTTATGGGAAATTCGCAAAATTATAAAGAAAAATAATAATCTTAATTTATTTACCTCGAAAACAGATAAATTCTTTTCACAACAATTAGAAATTTATGAAAAATAAACCACAAAAAACAGCTTTTCTCAAAGCTGTTTTTTGCTGGATTGTATAAATATAACTTTTAAGTTACATCATTGGTAAAAATAATTTTTCGTCCTATTTTTACCAATGTAGATTTCGTAAATTAATCTTTTTTGATTAAACTTGCTGGCATTTTTGGTTGATGCCATGCCCACATCAAAACACATGCTGTGTTAGTTGATTTTGCATATTTTTCTGCTACTTTAGCTAAGAATTTTAACATAATAAAATCCTCCTTCTTTCGTAAATTCTATAATATAAAACATATTTATATATGTTTTTATATTAAACATTTTGTGTTGAAGCATCTCCATATACTTCATATCCATATTTATTATTGGTTAATCGATAAGCTAATTTTGTTATCATTAAACTTTGTAACAAATACCCGAATATAATGATATTACTAATAATATTATGATTAATAATTCCTGCTATTAGTAGTCCAATTGAAAAAGTAATATACGAAAGTACTTGTTTTCTTTTTCTATCCTTTTTTGTCAAAATTGGAACATTTTCCGTATCTGCTGGTGCGTATAATTTAATCATTATCATTCCAAAAATCCATATCATAGTTATTAAAATATATTTCCAGATTCCACTTAATAGGATAAATTTGGATAAAACTGGTACGCCACAATAAAATGTCGTTGTTCCTATGATGCATCCTAGATGAGTCTTTAAATGAAATCCTCCAGATACACTTTTATAAGGTATCATTAAAAGAAAAGTTATTAAGGTTTCTTTCCAGATTCCTAAAAAGTAAGCTATTATCAATACTAAAAAAGTCTTAGGTATTTCACCTATAATATTTTGAAGCCCATAATTGATTATTTCTGCTTTTTCATCATCTATGTCTGGCATTTCCTTTCTAATTCGATTGGTTAGAAACATACAGATTTTATCTATCATTTCCTCACCTCATTTTACAATCGAATTTTATCATCTCAAAAATCTTTTGACTCATTCTTTTTATGAAACGCCTATTTTCATTTACGAAAAAAATAAACACATCCTAAAAATATGTTTATTTAAAACTAATCTATCTGTTTTCTTGTTTTTTTCGCAAATGATTTTGTGGTTTTTGTAAAATTCTATTTGTTGTACAATGTCTACTTTTAAAAATATAAAATTAAAAAAATTATTTTTTGTGTCTACTTTTCTTGAATGCCACAATATTTTTTGTATTATCTATTCAAAATGCAAAAATATCATCAAAGTTATCTGTGAAAAATGCAAAAATATTATAAAATATATCTATGAAAAATGCAAAATATTCTTGACAAACAAATTGAAATCTTTTAAAATACAATAAAAGGAGAAAATTTATGGAAAGAAAAATTTATAAAGAATTATTAAACTGGAAAAAAAATAATATAGAAATGCCTTTAATGGTAATTCGGAGCAAGACAAGTAGGTAAAACATATACAATAAAAGAATTCTGCGAAAAAGAATTTGAAAAATATGTTTATATCAATTTATTTGAAAATGAAAATATTGTTGAACTATTTGAAAGAAAGATTGCTATTACGGAAAAGATAAAATTACTTAAAGTTATTATAAAAAACGAAAAAAATATAGATATCAATTTTGAAAATACTATCATTTTTTTTGACGAAGTACAAGAAAGCGAAGAAATTATCAGTAGTCTAAAATATTTTAATGAGTCAGAAATACCTTATAAAATAATTTGTGCTGGTAGTTTATTAGGAGTAAAGTTAAAAAGAATGATAAAAGCATTTCCAGTAGGAAAAGTTGATATGATAAATATGAAACCAATGGATTTTGAAGAATTTTTAATGGCAATTACTCGGTAATGATATGATTGATGTATTAAATGAACATTATGAAAATAGTACACCAATAGTAGATGTTATGCATGAAGAACTACTTTCATTATATAGATTGTATCTTTGTATTGGTGGAATGCCAGCTTCTATAAATAATATTTTAAGTGTTGATAAAGATATTTTAAATTATAATAAGAAAATAATAAAAAATATTATAAGTGGATATTTAAATGATATGAAGAAATATGTTAAAGATGCAACTGAAACTGTAAGAATTGAAAATATTTATCATTCAATTCCGACACAAATAGGAAATAAAAGCAATAAATTTCAATTTAGTAAAGTACGTAGTGGTGCAAGAAGTAAAAACTATGAAACAGCACTGCAATGGTTAATATCTAGTAAATTAGTAAGCAGGACTTGTTTATTAAAAACACCTCAAAACCCACCAGAAGCTTTTAAAAATGAAGAAATTTTTAAACTATATTTAAGTGATGTAGGAATATTAAATTCTGTTTTAAATATCAATTTTGAAGATATTATTCTTGATAAAGAATTTATCTATAAAGGTGATATTGCTGAAAATTATGTACAACAACAATTACATGTTAATTTTGAAAATATTTACTATTGGAAAAATAATAATACAGCTGAGGTAGACTTTATTATACAAAATAAAGATGGACTTATACCAATTGAGGTAAAAGCAGGAGATACAGTAAGGTCTAAAAGCTTGAATCTATATATGAAACAATTTAATCCTAAATATGGTATAAGAATTTGTGCTAAAAACTTTGGATTTACTAATGGAATAAAAACAATTCCATTATATGCAACATTTTTAATTAACTAGTATATTTGTTATTTAAATAAAAAATTGCCCATTTTTTTGAGCAATTTTTTGTTTGGTAGCGAAGGGGGGAATCGAACCCTCAACCTTTCGGGTATGAACCGAACGCTCTAGCCAATTGAGCTACTTCGCCATATTCATATAACGTTATTTATTATAAAGGTAGTTTTTCCATTTGTCAAGATAAAAATACAAGAAAATCAAATTTCTTGTATTCGTATATTTTTATTCTTCTCTTTCCCTGTCAATATTTTCTTCTTTCTGCCTAATGGATTGCTCTCTTCCTTTTGAAGATGTGTTTACTTGCATTCCCTTTAATGACTCTGTTCTACTAGTTTTTCTTCCTTCATTCTTTGAAAGAACTTGTCCACCATTTCTCACAGACATTTCTTGTTTATCTATGCGTTCCAAAACTTTTTTCCATTCTTTATCCGTTTCAGTTTCTTCTTCACGAACTACTTTAGAAACTTTTGCAGATACTACTTTGGGAGATTTTTTAGGAGATTCTTTAGAAACCGTTTTATAACTATCAGATTTCCAAATACAGTTTATAAAAAGTTCTTTTAAACTTACTCCTTTAACATTAACTTCGTTTTCCATATCTCACACCTCAAATATAAATTTGAAATTTATACCTCTCATAATTTTTCATATTACATAATAATTGTAACATAAAAAAGCTTGAAAATCAAGCTTTTTTTACAATTTTTGTATTCCCTTGTGTTAATTCACATATTCATGAAGAGATTTTACGCGATAATTTAGCTCTCCCATCTGTTCTGTTGGCACATATCCAGGCTTACTATTGATAACATCTGGGATTCGATTCACAATAGAAGCACAAGTCAATTCGACGGTTGCTGGGCGATTAATTACCAAAGTCGTCTCTGGCTCTCCTATGACAGTCCATTCATTTTTATCAAAATCATCTTTTGCATACACTTTTCCAATACACTCACTTTCAATGACAATTCCTTCTTCTGTTTCAGTTGTTACAACAGCACTCATTCCTGTTGCCATACCTGCTTTTACTGTCATTCCCAAAGTAGATGATTCAATATCCTCATTATGAGTTTGTGGAACCGTTTTTTGTGTCTGACTTTTTATCGTTAATCCTAATTTAGCACATAACCAACCATTTACATTCCACATATAAGATGGCAAATATTCTCCTTTTTCTATCATAGCTTGTCTTTCTTCGTCTGAAATTCTATCCACTGATGCTACTTGTTCATCAAACTCCTCTAAAGACAATCCTGCTCCATGTGCCTTTGCTAAAGCGATTCCATAATCTTCTACATTATAACTAGAACTTCCTTTAATTTTCTTTATGGTTTGGGTTGAACCAGCAATACTAGAAATCAATTGTCCCCAATAAATATCTTGATAACCACTACCTGTAATCGTACAACCTGTTTGTTTTGCCAAGTCATCTATTTTTTTCGTTACTACTGGATTAGAATTCATCGGATAAAACGCTTCTTCACATGTTGTAATAGCATTGACTCCCAATTTAGCACATAACATCAAAGCATCTTCTACATCATTGATTAAGCTCATAGTTGTAACAATGGCTATATCTGGTTTGGTTTCTTTCATCATATTTTCCGCTTCTTCTAAAGAAACCACTTTAACGCCTTTATTTTCTGTCCCCATAATCTCTCCAATATCTTTTCCTATCACATCTGGATTAACATCAATCGCACCTACTATTTCAGCACCTTTTTCATACACATATCGCATGGTGTACACACTCATTTTCCCTGCTCCATATTGAACCACTTTGATTTTTCTATCCACAAAAATCACTCCTTTCATTTATTAAATTATACACTAGTTCCAAAAAAATTATACAATCGTCCCCACTAATTCCGGGAGTAAATGGTCAACTTATACTAAAAATTCTTTTAAAATATTTGCACATCTCTTAGACGCTAACTTTAAATTCTCATCAAAAGTAGAAGCATTCTTTCCATTTGGTGTATCTGAAATACTTCTAATTCCAATAAAAGGAACATTATCTAAATAACACACTTGTGCAATTGCTCCACATTCCATATCCACGACATCTGCCCCAAATTTAGCACGAATTTTATCTTTCATCCATGACTCAGAACAAAAAATATCGCCAGTTGCTATGGTTCCCATTTTAATTTGATAGCTTCTTTCGGGAATGGATTGAACAATCTGTTCTAATTCATTGACTAAATCTCTATCACAAATAATTTTGTCTCCCACCCCTGTAATATATCCTTTACTATGACCAAAGGCTGTAATATCAAAATCATGTTGCACAACTTGTTTAGCAATTAACACATCTCCTATATTTAATAAACTATTAATGGAGCCACCTGATCCCAAATTAATCACATAAGCTATATCAAAACTGTGAAGCATAACTTGTGTTGTTCTTGCTGCATTTACTTTTCCAACTCCACTTTTTACCAAAATACAATTTTTCCCTTGAATGGTTCCTCTTAAAAATCTCAAATTGTAGATTTGTTCTACCTTTACATCTGCCATTATGTTTAAAATAGCTTCTCTTTCTTCGTCCATTGCTACGATAATTCCAATTTCTTGCATCTTTTATCATCCCTTTCCTCATATATTTTCTCTCTTTTTTTAACTTGCTTGTATTATACAATAAATAGGAAATTAATTCAAGAACTTACATTTTTTGTTTTACATTATTTTACATTTATGGTAAAATATGTAATGCATTTTCCCTTGTGGAAAATGTTGAAATTGTTGTTGCTATGGAATAGCTATACTCTATAACAACAACTCCATTGCTATTGTATTTGTTTTTTGTTGGCATGCTTATAGAAAGGAGCATTGTAGATGAAAAATATTTACAAAAAAATTGTAGCACTTGTGGCTACAATGTCATTAACTTTAAGTTGTAGCAGCATTACAGGAATTGCTGCAGTGGTACCTACGTCAACCAATGAACCATGTATATCTCAGAGAGATATTGCTTCTCCTAATGATTCATACAGTTCAGGTGGCATTTATAGATGCTCTAATAATATTAGGGCGTCTTGTAAATTTAAAAATAAATACTAAAATTATGTGTTTTAGGAGGTGATTATTATGACTAGAACAAGTAAAATCTTTTTAATTATAATTATTATGTTGGTAATTGTTGTTGGAATAATTACATATTTTCATATAAAAGCTCTAGATAGCCTTGTATTTACTAGTGACTTATTAACTAAAAATGTTAAAGCTATTGAAGATTATGGATTGGAAGCACAAGTACAAGAAGATGGATGGTTTGTATTGGTTAAAAGAGAAACCCCTGTTGAACGTGTATATGAATAATAGAATTAGTAACTAATTATAAAAAATTATAGGTTCGTACCGAGATATGTGTATGCATATCTCTTTCTCTATCTTGCTTGTATTATACAATAAATAGGAAATTAATTCAAGAACTTACATTTTTTTGCTAGGACTTGCTTCTTTTTGATTTTTAGTATAATATAATAGAGTAAATTGAAAGAATTGCAAAACCATTTTATTAATAGAAGGGAGGCTCTACGATTTACTTTATTTAGCGCCTGGACACTATCTTAGTGTTGACGAGGTCTAGGGTTATCGAAACATTCGGCGGATGCTCTAGTGGCTTTAGCTTAAGGTCATATTATTAAGAAAAAAAACAATTGTGAGATTGTAACAAATATTAATAACATTAAGCTTTTATTTGCATACTTTCAATTCCGATATTAACTTTTAGGAGGATTTAAAAATGTGTGGAATTGTAGGTTACATAGGAACCAAAAAAGCAAGCCCAATTTTAATCAATGGGCTAATTCGATTGGAATACAGAGGCTACGACTCAGCTGGTATTGCAACCATTGAAAAAAATGAAATTTCTGTCATGAAAGACAAAGGAAGAGTCAAAAATTTATACCATTTAAAAGGAATCGATAACTTAAAAGGTACCATTGGAATTGCTCATACCAGATGGGCAACACATGGAAAACCATCTCAAGAAAACTCTCATCCTCATACAGATAACAGTAAAACTTTTAGTGTGGTTCATAATGGAATCATTGAAAATTATCATGAGCTAAGAGATTTCTTGACAAAAAACGGTTATACTTTTTATTCTGAAACAGATACAGAGGTAATTCCTAATTTAGTACATTATTATTATCAAAAAGAGGAAACATCAGAGGATTTAAAATTTTTACATGCTGTCAAAAATGCCTGTTCTGATTTAAAAGGAAGTTTTGCCATTGAAATTATTTGCAAGGATTATCCAGATAACATGATTGTAACGCGAAAAGACAGTCCCCTTGTGATTGGTAAAGGAGAAAATGAAAACTATATTTCTTCTGACATTCCAGCTATTCTTTCTTTTACTCGAAATTTTTATCTACTAAATGATTTGGAATTAGCTATTTTGTCAAGAGATACCATCGCTTTTTATGATAAAGACTTAAAGCCAATTACAAAAGCGACACAGACCATTGAATGGGATGCCACAAGTGCTGAAAAAGATGGTTACGAAGATTTTATGTTAAAAGAAATTTACGAACAACCAACCGCTATTCGCGAAACCATTGGAGCAAAATTTCATGAAAATACAAAATGTGAATTGGAAGAATTGAATTTTACCAAAGAATATTTATCGAATCTAACTAAAATTTATATTGTCGCTTGTGGTACAGCTATGCATGCTGGATTAGCAGGAAAAAATGCCATCGAAAAACTTTGCCATATAACCACAGAAGTAGATGTTGCTTCTGAATTTAGATATAGAGACCCATTAGTGGACGAAAAAACCTTATGTATTTTTATTTCTCAATCAGGAGAAACCGCTGATACCATAGCTGCTTTAAAACTTTGTAAAGAAAAAGGGGCGAAAACACTTGCCATTAGCAATGTCATTGGAAGTTCTATCACACGAGAGGCAGATAACTCTATTTATACCCATGCAGGTCCTGAAATAGCAGTTGCTTCTACTAAAGCTTATACCTCTCAAGTTGTATTAATGACTATCTTAGCTATTTATTTTGCTGAGACATTGGAAATGCATACCGATACCATTACTACTTTAAAAAAAGATATTCTAGCATTGCCGAAGAAAATAGAAGAAACTCTAAAATTATCAGAAAAGATTGAAAACTTTTCTATCAAAGTATGTCAAGAAAAAGATATTTTCTTTCTAGGTAGAGGCATTGATGAAACAGTTGCTAAAGAAGGTTCTTTAAAATTAAAGGAAATTTCTTACATTCATTCAGAGAGTTACCCTGCTGGTGAGTTAAAACACGGACCTATCGCTTTGATTGAAAATGGTGTTACTGTCGTAAGTATTATGACAGATAAAAGTTTAGTTGAAAAAACGATTAGTAATATTCAAGAAGTGGTTACTCGTGGTGCTAAAACATTAGTGGTTACAAACCAAGATATCAAGAAAGATAGATTTGATATGACGATTACGATTCCAGAGACAAACCCTTTTATCTCTCCTATCTTATCTATTATTCCTTTGCAATTATTGGCTTATTATATTTCAAAGGAAAAGGGTCTAGATGTGGATAAACCTCGTAATCTTGCAAAATCTGTTACGGTTGAATAATCTATAAAACCTTAGTAATATACTGTTACTAAGGTTTTCTCTTTAGCCAATCAACAATTTCACAACAATCAAGCAAACTGCTCCTGGCAATCCCAATAATCCGAATTAGTACACTCGTAAAAAAATTCAAACCAATATGAAATGCAAAATTTGCGCCAATCAAATTAATTCCATAGATACAAACACCGCCTAAAATAGAATTAAACATTAGTTTTAATACCTTTTTTAGTGGCACAATAAAAATTCTTCCAAATATAAAAATAAAACAAATACAAGCTAAGTAGGTAATAATATTTATATCCATAATTTAATCAACTCCAACCCAATAAAAAACATACAAACAGTAATTATTCTCATTACCATTTGTATGTTACAAGTTGGACAAATATTACTCAAGTCATCCCGCTTCCTCATTCCATGATGAAAATTTTATATCATTAATCATATCAACTTCAATTCCCTTTGTTTTAGCCAATTTAATCAAATAATCTAATTTTTCTTCACTCGATTTTATTTGATACGTATAATAATCAATTAGCTCACCTTGTGCATATTCAAAATTGCAATTTGCCACTTTTAATTCTTCTCTGGTTTTAATAATGGCTTTTACTAACTCCGTCTCTTTCTCAATTTCTGTTTTTTCTATGATTTTTTCTTCTCTTATATAATACTCATTCTGCATAAATTATCCCCTTTTTCATTGTTTGCTTTTATTATATTCATGATTTTTATTTTTATTCATTTTGTTGCTATAAAGTTTAATATATTTTTTATGTAGTAACAATTCGGGGGGACCAACAAATTATAGAATGTTACAAAATTTTATTAAAAATTTTGTTTACATTCTATTATGCAGTTGGGAGTTACAAATAAAAAATATATTAAACTTTGTAATACATAAAACTAATTATTAAAAAATCTAATTAATTTGCCCAAACCCCTTGTTTTTTTCGCCATTTTATAGGATAATATATATGTATGATTATAATTTTAGAAAGGGATTCTTTTGCATGAAATATATCGATAAATTCTTGAAAAAATTAAATACTAATAGAAATACTTTTGCTACTTATGTTCTAACATTATTAACAGCCTATATAGTAGTAGATAGAGTGGTAGAAATGTTACTTATGATATTTACAGGTGTATCTTATTCTTATTGGGGACCCATCAAATATACATTAGCTTTAGCATGTCCTTGTTTTGCTCTTGCCTTTTGTCCTTCCTCAAAATTTGCTAAAACAAAAGGGTATAAGATAACACTATTTTATGTATTTGCAACTGCTTTCTACGTTGTTGCCATCTCTATGTTTACCCAATGGCTTAACATGGGAGCTTGGCTATTACTACTATCGGTTCCAAATTATACTGAACTGATTTCAGAATTCTCTGATTTAGTTACACCAGCCTTAGTTAGTATTTCTTTATATTTACCATTAGTTACCGTATATCCTTATTTCAAATGGATTTACTTTAAAATCAAGGATGACCCTCTTAAACAGCGTTCTCTTTGGGACTTTAGAGGAATTGATTTATCGGATAAAAAGGTAGGACATGGTCCTTATACTTGTGAAGTATATGTATGTATCGATGACGAATATAATAGAAAAGTTATGATGCCAGAGACTTCTAGATATCAATCTCTATTAGTATGTGGTGGTTCTGGAACAGGAAAAACATCTTTAATTTTTGAACCACTTATTGCCAAAGACATTGAAAGAAAACATTTCTTTAAAGAGGCTTCTAAAGAATTAGGAATTACTGCCTTAAAAACAAGAATAGCAACTCTAAACAAGCCTTATGATAATGATTATCTAAACAAAAATTTTGATTTAAACATGTTGACACCTATTCCTGGAAAAGAAAATTTATTTCATACTTATTTAAGTAAAATGATTTTAGGAAGCATTAATGGTGAAACTATTTTTCGAAATTTAGGACTTACCTTAATGGCACCTGACAATGAAGTAATTGACCATATGACAGATGTTTGTAAAAACTTTGGTGTTGAATACAATATGATTGACCCAGCAAATAGCAATTCCATTGGCTTAAACCCTTTTGTATATGATGACCCTGCTAAGATTGCTGTTATGATAACTTCTGTGTTAAGAGCGATGTTCTTAGCTTCTCGTGATGATTCAGAGGAATCTTACCGAAGCGATGTTGCAACACAAGCGATTGAAAATGTTACAATTTTATTAAAAGAAATCTATCCTCGAATGAACGAAGGTGCTCTTCCTAATATGGAAGATTTGCTAAAATTATTTACTAACTTTGAGTTAGTCGAAAAAATGTGTGAAATTATGGCACATGATGATGAATTAAAACAAAAGTATGCGGTACAGCTTACCTATTTCAAAAAGAACTTTTATCAAAATGCTCCAGGAAAAGAAGAAATGGAAAAATACATCTATACACCTATCAGCCAATTAGACAATTTACTAAGAATTCCTGGTATTAAACCAATCCTATGTAATAGGCATAATAATGTGAATTTTGATGAATTTTTAGCAGAAGGAAAAATGACATTTGTTTGTACTAGACGAGGAGACTTAGGTGCTGCAGGTCATAAGGCTTTTGGATTATTCTTCCTAATTTCTATGCAAGATGCTGTACTAAGAAGAGCTGGAAATGAAGCCACTCGTGTTCCTCATTTTTTATATATTGATGAATTTGCTGATTTTATTTGTAGAGCAACCGAGCCAATGTTTACCTTATACAGAAAATTCAAAGTAGCCTCTACTATATCCATACAAAGCTTATCACAATTAGAAATTCATGGTCATAAAGAAAATTATCGTTCTCTTATTTTGTCTAATTGTGCTAACAAAATATTTACCGGAAATGCTGATTTTGAGGAGGTTGAATACTGGTCAAAAGAATTAGGATACCACAGAGAGTGGAGTTACACACAAAGCATAGATACGTCTAAAGTAGAATATGACCCTAAATATTCAAGTGTAGCATGGAAATATGTTGAAAATATAAAAGCAGGAAAACTTGCTGCTTTACCATTAGGAAAATGTGGTTATAAAATTAAAGGAGACAAAGCACGATTACAAGGAGGAACTGGAAAATTTGAATTTCTACAAGCTAGATATAAAGAACCTCAAAAAATCAAAAAATATGACTTTACTAAATATTCCAATGCTACGGGAACAGCAATTGAAGATGATACTGATATGCAAAAAAAGAAATTTGATTTAAAAAACCTTGATTTTAAGGATGAAAGAGATGAGTTTGACCCAGTTCAAACAGATGTAACAGATTCTAAATATTTATTTAATAATCAAGATGCTATTATCGTTAATTTTAAAAAAGGAAAATCAAATACTTAAAAAGCAAAAAAAGATTTTTTAGTAATTATCTTACTAAAAAATCTTTTTTACTTTAAATATGAACTCCTATTAATTCAATTACAATGCCTGCTATTACACCAATACCATATAATAAAGTAACAATTTTAAAATTCTGTTTGATTCCTTTATTCATTTTAAATAGTACAGCTAGTCCTACTCCTGCCCCTACTAATAATCCCGAAATCAAGGTAGCAACTGAAATCACATTTTGTAAATACATCTGTGTTAAAATAACAGAAGCAGCACAATTTGGAATCAAACCTATCACACCTGCTATAACTGGCCCTAATATTGGCTGATTTTGCAAGTATCCTGAAATTTGTTCCTCCCCTATGAAATGAATTGCTATATTTATGATAATCGTAACTACCAAAATAAATAGGAAAATATTGAGTGTATGTTTGAAAGAAGATTTTACAATTCCATGCTCACAGTGGCAATGTTCTTTCTCACATAAATCTATAATTTTTTCTTCTTCCTCATCTTTATATCTTAATCTCATTACAAAATCAACACAGAAACCAGCTATCATTCCTACTACTAATTTAATTCCTAATATTGTCAAGATGGTTGTGATTGGTACAGCCTCTGACAAGAAAATTGGTAACATCTCATCTGATGTAGAAAGATAAACCGCAATTAGCGTTCCTAATGTAATCACTCTCGCCGCATACAAATTCGTGGCTGAAACAGAAAATCCACATTGTGGAAATACCCCTAGTATGCTTCCTATCAAAGGACCATATTTCCCTGACTTTTTAATTGCTTGTTTGGTCTTGTCCTTTGTTTTATGCTCAATATATTCCATGATTAAATAAGTAACAAATAAAAACGGAATTAATTTTATACTATCTATGCTTGCATCTAATAATATATCTATCATATTCTACTCCTTCTTTTCTTTGGTTTCCTTATCATAGCATACATTTTACTTTTTTTCAAGAGTAGCACATAAGGACATGGGGACATGGGGACGTAGATAATGTCCCAAACACTTGGTTTGGGTCAACAACTAAGTGCCCCAGTACCCCAGTACGAAGCGGTCGATATAAGGATACAAACGCAAATATTTG
>CAOKVW010000003.1 GCA_948472955.1 uncultured Clostridium sp.
ATCAGCGCCCTCATGGTTGTGAGATTCCCTAATTGATTTTATAAGATGTTCTATTGTTATTTCACTGGCACATTCGTCATTTTATAAAATAATAGATACCCCCACTCCCCCAAAAGGAGCAAAAGGAAACGTCCCCAATTGTCACATTTATTTTTCGACAAAATATAATATATTAGGAGGCGTGAAACGATATGAAACAAGAAGAAAAAACACTAAACCAATTGCCTTTAAACACAAAAGGAATCATCAAAAAATTAAATTGTGAAGGAAATATAAGAAGAAGATTATTAGATTTAGGATTTGTAAAAGGAGCATCTATTACTCCTGTTTTAATCAGTCCCTCCCAAGACCCCCGAGCTTTTTCCATTCGTGGCACTCTAATTGCCATTCGAAAAGAAGATGCCAATTTAATTACCATTTATTTTTAATGTAACTTTTCCCCATTTATTTCATACTATGTACTATAAAATATGAATTTTGGAGGTTATATATGGGACTTACCAAATCTTCTACAGGAAGTCGTTTATTGGTAGATGACTTATCCTTTTTAAAAGAAAATTGCGATTACGTGATTGCTTTAGCTGGCAATCCTAATGTCGGAAAATCTACTATTTTTAATCATTTAACAGGTATGCATCAACATACTGGTAATTGGCCCGGAAAGACGGTTAGTAATGCGACTGGTAATTGCATTTACCAAGATACTGACTTTCTTTTCGTGGACATTCCTGGTACTTATTCCATCATGTCTAACTCAGAAGAAGAAGAAATCGCACGAGATTATATTTGTTTTGGCAATCCAGATTGTACGGTCATTGTGGTAGATGCTACTTGTTTGGAACGAAATTTAAACCTTGTTTTTCAAACGATGGAAATCACGAATAAAATTGTTGTCTGTGTTAATTTACTCGATGAAGCCAAAAAGAAAAAAATACATATTGATTTAGAAAAATTATCCGATGAACTTGGCGTTCCTGTTGTTGGAACAACTGCCAGAAAAAAGAAAACTTTAGAGAACCTTATGCATACCATAAACCAAGTATGTACACGGTAACATCCAGCCAACTCCTAAAAAAATCACTTATACCAAAGCCATTGAAGATGGTTTGTCAAAACTATCTCATACACTACAAAATGAATTCTCTCTTTCTGCTGATTTATCTCGTTGGATTAGTTTAAAAATCATAGATGGCGAAGAAACAATTTTGCAATCCATTGAAGAGAACGTTGGTATTGATTTACTAAATAATGAAGCCTTAGAAGATAGGAAAGATATTGTTCGTTTGGAACTACATAAAAATAATATCTTTGAAAATAATTTCAAGGATTCAATTGTATCTAGCATTATGCACCAATCAGAAACAATTTGTGGGAAAGTCTGTACTTTGGAAGATGAGAATTATTCTAACCGAGATAGAAAAATTGATAAAATCCTGACTTCTAAAAAATTCGGAATTCCCATTATGATTTTGTTTTTAGGTATTATTTTTTGGCTTACCATTGTTGGTGCCAATTATCCTTCGCAAGCTTTGTTTGCTATGTTTGCTTGGCTACAAGAAAAGCTGTTTTTAGCTGCTGATTTTCTGCATTGTCCAGAGTGGCTTTCTTCTATGCTGATTTCTGGTGTTTACCAGACTTTGACTTGGATTGTGTCTGTAATGCTCCCTCCTATGGCTATCTTCTTTCCTCTTTTCACGATTTTAGAGGATTTGGGCTATCTTCCTAGAATTGCTTTTAATATGGATGGTTTTTTTAAAAAATGCTGTTGCACACGGTAAACAGATGATTACCATGTGCATGGGATTTGGTTGCAATGCAGCAGGTTGTGTTGGATGTCGAATCATTGATTCTCCTAGAGAAAGACTCATTGCTATTTTGACCAATAATTTTGTACCTTGTAATCGGAAGATTTCCTTTCCTCATTGCCATTGCTACCATCTTTATAGCTGGCAGTATGCAAGGATTTGGTGCTTCCATCATTTCCACCATTGCCGTTATTTTTGTGATTTTGCTAGGTATTTTCTTTACCTTAATCATTTCTAAACTATTATCGAAAACTGTCTTAAAAGGAATGCCTTCCTCTTTTGTATTGGAATTACCACCTTATCGAAAACCTCAATTTGGAAAAATTCTAATACGCTCTATTTTTGATAGGACTTTATTTGTATTAGGAAGAGCTATCAGTGTTGCAGCACCTGCTGGACTGGTAATTTGGTTATTTGCTAATATCGGAATCAATGGTGAAAGTTTATTAACTGTAATTGCTAATTTTTTAAATCCATTTGCTCAATTAATGGGCTTAGATGGTTACATTTTGACTGCTTTTATTCTTGGTATTCCAGCCAATGAAATTGTCTTGCCAATCATTTTGATGTGCTACTTGGGTGGCAACTCTTTAGTTAATTTAGAAGATACCTTCTCCATTGGTCAAATTCTGATTTCTCATGGTTGGACGATTTTGACTGCTATTAATGTGATGTTGTTTACAGTTTTACATTATCCATGTGCTACCACTCTTTTGACCATAAAAAAAGAAACTGGTAGCTGGAAATGGACGGCTGTTAGTTTCTTACTTCCTACTGTTTGTGGTATTGTGGTTTGTCTGTTGACCAATTTGGTTTATCATGTGTTTTTGATTTTATGAAAATTTAATAAGAAGAGGTTTTTATTGCCTCTTCTTATGGTTTCACCTTATTTTTGTTAATATCTCTTTAAATAAATTTTCATCAAAAAATGATAATCCCGTTAATCCTTCCTTAAGCCAGTATTGATTTTCCTTTGAATCACTATTCGTTTTTATAATATATTGTGGTTCTAAAATGTGCATAGCATTAGCCATTTAAAAGATATTGTCTTTTTTCCTTATATTCTTCTTTAAAATTTACAATTGCCCAATGGTCATAAATAAAATTTGGTTTAATATCTAAATTATTTATCCATGCTGTCTGTTTTGCAATCTCTTGTATAACATCACCACTAGGTGATTGTTGAAGTTCAAAATAATTCTTACCATCAATGAATTCAAATACACAAATATCGTAATTATTTTGTTGATAATATAATGAAAAGAAAATATTCCCATCTATTTCTAAAGGTTTAGGAGAACTAACATTACTTTTTGCTATTGCTTTTATTCTTTTCAAATAATTTTTGATATCCTCTTTTGTTCTTTCTTTACTAAAAATTTTTACACAAAATTTCCCTTTTGAAGTATCTAAGTAAAAATTATAGTCCTCATATCCTATCGTTATTAATGTATTTGAAATAAAATTTCCTAGCTTATAATGTTTACAGATTTCTTTGGAGATATTTTCTAAATTTGTATTTAACTTTATTCTTTTATTAAAGTCATGCAATTCAAATTTATCCATATGTAATCAGCTCTCTTTCTGATTACATACTATCATTTTTATGTACCTTTAGTCAAATATAGCTGCAAATTTATAATAGAGTTGCAATTATAGTCTTTTTCCTAAATTTCAACTAAATTTCAACTCTATTTACATCTTATGTTAATTATGTTATAATACAATGTAAGAACTTTCTAATCGGTTTGCATTTCGTATCTTGAAATTGCGAACTAAATAATGATGAAAGGAGTTGAAAGTATGCCTCATGTAAACAAACAAATGATTTCTTTCTTTTTAACTACACGTTGCAATCTTAGATGTGTTTACTGTTATAACAGTAAAAAGAGGAAATCTTCACCAATTCAAAGTTTAGACTTGAATTTTGCCAAGGCTGGAATTGATTATTTCTTCGGCAACTTTCAAAGTCGTCATATTCGGTTTTATGGGCCAGGAGAGCCTACCCAAGCATTTTCTTTAATGAAACAAATCAAGGATTATGCTTATTCAAAAGTAGGTGAAAACCTTAGTACGGAACTTCAAACAAATGGAGCATTCTCTCCGACTATTCGAAACTGGATAGCTGAAAATGTCAACATTGTTTGGGTTTCCTTTGATGGACCACCTGACATTCACGACCACAATCGGTCTTTTCCATGCCAAAAACCATCTTCACCAGTCATTGAAGAAAATGTTAAGTATCTAACATCTCATCTTCAAAAAACTGGAACCGTTGGAATTCGTGTCACTATCACTGACGACAATATGCGTCGTCAAATCGAAATGATTGATTATTTTTCCTCTTTAGGTGTGAAACACATATGGGCTGACCCATTATTTCAAGAAATACAAAGTAAGCCTGTCTGTATGACACCTAAAAGGCAAGAAGATTTCCATTTCAATATGGACGCTTTTGTTAATACCTATGTAGAGGCATATCAATATGCTAAAAGCATAGGAGTATTCTACGGCACCAATCTTATCTATAATTTTGATGGGTGCTCAGAATACAATTGTCGTGCTTGCACGCCTGTTCCTCACCTTACGCCAGACGGTTATGTATCCGCATGTGATATGGTAACGTTTGGCGGAAAGGCCAATCACATGGAGCCCTTAGTATATGGCAAATGGAACGCAGAAAAGAAAACAATTCAGTTTTATGAAGATAGAATTGAGACTCTGCGTTCACGCAAGGCATCTAATATGCCTGCATGTGTAAATTGTGAAGTGTCTGGAAAATGTGCTGGATACTGCTTGGGAGAAACACTCAACGAAACTGGTGACCTTTTTGGTTGCAATCCCAGAGTATGCCATGCCGTAAAAAGGCTTTACCATCAGATAGGTTCCATTACCTATGACTATTTTCACCCTTGATTCATAAATAGCTGCCCTTCACTTGAAGAACAGCTATTTCCTTTTATATTTTATTTATATCTTTTACTAATTCCTCTACATCTTCCTTTTTAGTCGCCCAACTTGTACAAAATCTTACAGCACTATTTTTATCATCTATTTTCTCCCATAAGCAAAATGAATATTTCTTAGACAACTTATCTAAAATTTCATTTGGTAGAATTGGGAACTGTTGATTTGTATTAGAATCATATAAAAATTTATATCCTTCTTTAGAAAACGCTTTTTTAATTTTCATCGCCATATCAACAGCATGTTTGGATAAATCAAAATACAGGTTATTTTCAAATAGTACATCAAACTGTATTCCTAATAAACGCCCCTTTGCTAGCAGTCCTCCCCTTTGCTTGATACAATATCTAAAATTTTCTTGAAAATTTTTATTGGTAATAACAACTGCTTCTCCAAATAAAGCTCCTACTTTAGTTCCACCAATATAAAAAGCATCACAATTTTTAGCTATATCAGAAATCGTCATATCAGCATCTTCTGACATTAAACCATATCCTAACCTTGCCCCATCAATATAAAGCGGTAAATTACATTCTTTACAAGTTTGATATAAGTCTTCCAATTCTTTCTTACTATATAATAATCCATTTTCTGTCGGATAAGATATATACACCATCCCTGGTTGTACCATATGCTCTTGATTTTCATCTTCATAATGGTTTTGGTAAAACTTTCTTATGTCTTTATCTGTTAATTTTCCATCTTTCGTATGAATCACCAACACTTTATGTCCTGTTGCCTCTATAGCTCCTGTTTCATGAACATTGATATGACCTGTTTGAGCTGATAATACTCCTTGATAACTTTTTAAGATGGAACTTATTACTATCATGTTTGTCTGTGTTCCACCAACTAAAAATTGGACTTCTGCCTCTTCACATTGGCATCGTCTTTTTATTTTTTCTCTTGCTGAGTTACAGTAAATGTCTTCGCCATAGCCTTGTGTTTGCTCCCTATTAGTTTCTTCTAATTTTTTTATAATTTCTGGACAAGCTCCTTCTGCATAATCACATTCAAATCTTATCATATTATTTTTCCTCCTATTTTACCAATTGTATGATAACTTTTTTCTTAACAGATTATCTAATTTATTGATAGATTTGTCAATGTTTTATGAAGACTTTTCATAATATTTTTGTTGTGCTTATCTCTTTTCCTCTAAAAATTGTATCAAAGTTTTATTAAAATTCTCTTTATCATCATAAAAAATTCCATGTCCAGAACGCTCAAAAGGAAATACCGTAGAATTCTGAATCTGTTTATGCATAATCTCTGCCATAGGAAAAGGACATATTTTGTCTTCTTTTCCATGAAAAATCCCAGTTGGCACAGAAATATATTTTAAATCCTTAAATGTACTTTCATCTCTTAACGCAATTAAAGAATTCATTTCTCCTAATCCAGAAGCACTATTATTCAAATTTTGCATCCAATCTTTAAAAGGTTTGGAAGGCTGTTTATAAAAAAATATACCTCCGAAATATTCATTCAGAGCTGGTCTATCTTTATATCCCAATTCTATTAACTGATTCGTCGCTTCTATCGTTTGACCATACGGATTATTTATGGATTTACAATAGGAAGGAACAGCTGCATCACATAAACACAATTTCCTCACACCATAACCTCTATATAATTGCATATACCTAGTAACGATAGCGCCTCCCATAGAAAATCCCAATAAATCAAAATTCATTAGATTTAATGCATAAATAACATAATATAAATCGGTTGCAAATTGATTGTAATTATATCCATTGCTTGTTACATCGGAAGCACCAAATCCTCTTAAATCAATGCTTATTACTCTATATCCAGCTTGTATTAAATCTGGCAATTGATACTCAAACATTTTATGAGATAGTGGCCAACCATGCACTAATACTATTGTTTTATCGGCTCTTGGATTCAATTCATATACCGCTATGTTAGCATTATCACTAGATGGAATATAAAACATAAAAATCACTTCTTTCTAAAATCATATATTATATCATATGATTTCACTTTATTCATATATGATTTTCTTATTAGTTTAAAAGGAGAAAGGCTCTACTTATTGCCCCTCTCCTTTTATTTTTATCAAATTCAGGTTATAGATTACAAAAATTCTCTAGACATTCGGTAACTACTTTTGCCTTCATCAAACTCCAGTATATATCTAACATTAGAAAAAAACATATTATTAGGAGATAGATGACTTTCTCCTATATTTTCTAATATCTTTCTATATACCTCTGTATTTTCCCTTGTGTCCATGAGAATTCTATCTTTCCGAATTTCCAGTTTTGCCAGCCATGATTGCTTTTTTGTACATATGTTGTACTGTTCTTCAATTGCACCTTTAACTACATGGTACATTGTCTCCAACTCTGTGGCTATCTTTCTTTCCCAGTATCGGTACTCATCTTTGTCATCGACAGCTGTTGCTTTCCAATACTCCAAATGGTCTTTATAGTGCTGTGTAAAATACACAGCTATAAACTCAATCCACTTGTTGTAGTCTGAGAATTCTAGTTTACCTTCTTTCCAAAACTTGATAAGTTGACCACTATATCCCTCCATTAGCCGTTCTATATTTTCTGTTCTAGTAGTCATTTCTGTTACCTCCTTTATGTATGATAGTAACATTATATCTCTTTATGTTTATTATGTCAATCTACAAATTAATTTTCCTCTAGATTCAACCCCTCCAATTCTGGTAAAACAAATCTACCATCTTTTCTAACCAATACGTCATCAAAATAAATCTCTCCTCCGCCATGTTCAGGAGTTTGTATATTCACAATATCCCAATGAATGCTAGAACGATTGCCATTATCACTCTCTTCTAAACTATCACCTGGTGTAAAATGAAAGCTACCTTTAATCTTCTCATCAAATAACGTATCCCCTATTGGTTTTTCCATATATGGATTCAATCCCAAGGCAAACTCTCCAATATATCTTGCTCCCTCATCTACATCCAATATCTCATTTAATTCTTTTGTCTTATTAGAAGTTGCCTTTACAATTTTACCGTCTTTAAATTCAAACCTAATATTATGAAAAGTAATTCCATTATACATTGTTTCTGTATTATAGGAAATATAGCCATTCACACTTGTCTTAACTGGTGCAGTTGCTACTTCGCCATCTGGAATATTAAATGTCCCCACATATTTCTCTGCTGGAATTCCTTTGATACTAAATGTTAAATCTGTTCCATCTCCTAAAATATGCACCTTATCTGTACGATTCATTGAATCTTTCAATGCCTCCATTGCTTTTGACATCTTAGCATAATCTATATTACATACTTTAAAATAAAAATTTTCCAATTCATCTTGATTCATTTTTGCCATTTGTGCCATGGAAGCATTTGGATATCTTAAGATACACCATCTCGTATTTTTCACTCTTTCTTCAAAATGAACGGGAACGGTATAGTACTTGTTATATAATTCTATCCTGTCTTTTGGTATTCCACTTAATTCACTACTATTTGAATTAGCTCTTATTCCAATATACGCATCCATATCTTTCATTCTCATTTGGTCATGCTTGGCATATAATTTTATTTGTTCTTCTGTGGCTTTTTCTAACATCACTCGTAAAATTTCATAATTCACCATATTAAAATATGGTTTGGCTCCTAACTCTTCCGCTTTTTTTATCAATTCTTTGGCTAAAGGAATACCATCTTCTCCTAATAATTCAATTAAAACATTTTCTCCTTGTTTTATCTGAATGGAATAGGTTAATAACTGATTCGCTAATTTTTCAATTCTTGTATCTTTCATAATACCTCTCTTTTCTTCTCAATTTATGAGACAACTAATACCTGTCCCCATTGTCTCATATTTTTATATTTTTTTCCATATTTTTGTGTAATCTTTTCAAATTAGTGGTATAATTTTTATGAGATAAAAAAAAACGGAGATGATTAATTTGTCAAATAATACAACCAAAGACGAAGTAAATGTAATTAAATTATATGGACAAGAAGCCACATTGCCCAAAGAAGATTTTATTAAAAAATACCAAGTAAAAGAAGAAGGACTTTCCTCTAATGAAGCAGAAGAAAGGCTTCGTAATTTAGGATTGAATGAAATTAAGCAAGCCAAACCCAAAAAGTGGTATCACTATTTTTTAGAAAGTCTATTTACCCCTTTTAATTGTATTTTACTTGGAATTGTAGCTATTTTAATTTATACCGATATTTATTTGCCACCCACGCCAAGTTATGCCAATATTATTGTAATTGCTATTTTAGTGACAGCAAGCACTTTATTAGATTTCTTCGAAGAATATCGTTCCAATAAAGCGGCAGAAGAATTAAAACAAATGGTAGCAACCACAACCACCGTGCTTCGTAATGGAGAAAAAATTGAAATTCCCATTCGTGAAATCACCTTAGGAGATGTCGTATTTCTTTCTGCTGGTAGTATGATTCCGGCTGACTTAAGAGTAATTGAGGCAAAAGATTTATATGTAGGACAATCCTCTTTAACTGGTGAATCAGATAGTGTTAAAAAACTTGTGGAAACCGAAACATCCCTAGAAAATTTAGATAGTATTGCCGACTTAGACACTATTTGTTTCATGGGAACGAATGTTATTTCAGGAAGTGCCAAAGGAATTGTCATCAAAACAGCTGACTCTACTTACTTTGGTAAAGTAGCTCACACCCTAACTCTTGGAAAACCTAAAACCGCTTTCCAAAAAGGAATTGAAAGTATTAGTAGATTGTTAATTCGTTTCATGTTAATCATGATACCTATCGTCTTTTTACTAAATGCATGGAAACATGATATTATTACAGCATTTACTTTTGCTGTGGCAATTGCCATTGGGATTACCCCTCTCCTATTGCCTGTTATTTTATCCTCTAGCTTGTCCAAAGGTGCTATCCGAATGTCTAAGAAAAAAACCATTGTGAAAAAGCTAGATTCCATTCAGAATTTTGGTGCTATGAACATCTTATGTACCGATAAAACAGGAACTTTAACAGAGGATAAAATTGTATTAGAAAAATATCTAGACGTTCACGGAGAAGAAGATACCAGAGTTTTAAAACATGCCTTTTTAAATTCCTACTTTCAAACTGGATTAAAAGGAAACATTGATGAAGCTGTTATCCAAAGAGCTTTTGAAAATAATATGAAAGAGATTTCAGAAAAATATAAAAAAGTAGATGAAATTCCTTTTGACTTTTCTCGTAGGCGTTTATCTGTTGTCGTAAGTGATGGTACAAAAAAGCAATTAATCACCAAAGGTGCTGTAGAAGAAATTTTAAGCATTTGTACCATGATTGATTATAAAGGAGAAGTTTCTCCTATCACGAAAGAAATCAAAGAAAATATCAGACAAATTAGTAAAAAATTAAATGAAGATGGGCTAAGAGTCGTGGCTGTATGCCAAAAAAATGATATTACTAACATCGAAAGCTTTTCAGTGGCTGACGAAAAAAATATGATATTATTAGGATTTATTGGATTTTTAGACCCTCCAAAGGAAAGTGCCAAAGAGTCCATCGAAAAATTAAATCGTGCTGGCATTCGTGTCATGGTTTTAACAGGAGATAATGCGGAAGTCACAAGATGTATTTGTAATAAAGTTGGTATCAACTCTAAAAATATCGTATTGGGAAATAAATTGGACAAATTAACCGATGTTGCTGTTTTACGATTATTGAAGAAAACCAATATATTTGCTAAACTTTCTCCGATTCAAAAAGCTAGAATTGTAAGGCTTTTAAGAGAATCTGGAAATGTCGTAGGCTATATGGGAGATGGCATTAATGATAGTCCTTCCCTTACCAATTCCGATGTTGGAATTTCTGTTGATACTGCCGTTGATATTGCCAAAGAAGCTGCCGATATTATCTTATTAGAAAAAGATTTAAATGTATTATTAGATGGTGTCACAGAAGGAAGACGTACCTATGTCAATCTTATGAAATATATTAAGTTAGCAACCAGCTTCAACTTTGGAGAAGTCGTTTCTGTCATCATTGCTAGTGCTTTACTACCTTTTTTACCAGAAACACCAATTCAATTATTAGTAGAAGGATTATTATATGATTTTGGGCAATTGACTTTACCTTTTGACCATGTAGACAAGGAATCTTTACAAAAACCAAAAACATTCTCCATCAAAAGTTTAAAAGATTTTATGTTTTTTATGGGACCACTTAGTTCAGCCTTTGATATGCTTGTATTTGCCTCTCTTTGGTTTATTTTCCGAGTGAGAGATGTCGCTACTTTCCAGACCATTTGGTTTAGTTATAGTATCACCTCCAATTTAGTCGGCATGCATATCATTCGTACTGCTAAATTACCATTTGTACAAAGTAATGCCCACAAAGCTGTTTACATTTCCTCTATTTCTTTAATTATGATTGGAATTTTGGTTCCTTTTACTGGATTAGGAAATTTACTTGGATTTGTACCAATTGCTGCAAAATATATTTTCTTAATTTTTGCTATTACGCTTCTTTACTGCTTTGTAGCTATTTTTGCTAAAAAGATTTATATTAAAAAATATGGTGAATGGATATAGAAAACTTGCCAAAAGGTTCGTCCTTTTTGGCAAGTTTTTTATTCTAATATTTGCACATTTTCTTTTCCCAAAATATCTTCAAACACTCCTTGAATCTGCTCTGTCCAATAAATCTGTCCGCATGGTTTTAGTTCTTTCTCTATCCTAATTTGCACATTCATATTATTTCTATCCCCATTAAAATATCGCAAAGCACCTCTTAACTTTTCCTTCTCTTCTTCATTAGCATTCGTAATATCAAGGGTAAAAATCTTTTGTTTTTGATTACCAAAATCTTTTAATTCATTGGCAATAATAGTAGTCGTATCATCTTCTCGAATACTCAAACGACCATCGACCACAACAATATTTTCTTCTACTAAACTTTTACCTGCTGTTAAGTAAGCATTCTCAAATACAATGATTTCAGCTGTACCATATAAATCTTCTATCGTAACAAAAGCCATAATTTTATTGTTTTTTGTATATTTCTTTTTAATCGAAGTAATAATTCCTATATATTTTATTTTTTGTCCATCCACAAATTTTGGTTTCTCGTTTCTTACTCCTTCTTCTGTTAGCATTTGTGAACTCATTTGCTCGTCTAACTCTCTTAATTGCATCGTATTAATCGTTGCTTGTGCTTCGATTTGACTTCTCAATTTTTCCAATGGGTGACCAGAAATATAAATTCCTAGCATTTCCTTTTCAATCGATAACAGCTCTTTATTTGACATTTCTTCTTGTTCATAAAATTTATATTTAACCTCATTCATTTCCTCTTTTTCTTGTTCAGAGCCTAAATCAAACATAGAAACTTGTCCCGCTAAACCTCTTTTCTTACTACTTTGAATGGCATCGATAATTCCTTCAAAAGAAGCTAATAAAGTACTTCTTGTTTGTTCAAACTCATCAAATGCACCTGCTTTTATTAAACTTTCGATACATTTTTTATTAACCGCTTCCTCTGCTATTCTCTCACAAAAATCAGTAAAACTCTTATAATGTCCATTTTCTTTTCTTTCTTTCACAATGCTATTAACTGGTACAGTTCCCACATTTTTAATACTTCCTAAACCAAAACGAACCTTAGCTTTTGACTGTGATGGCGACTCTGGTACTGGTTGCTTTGTACTTGTCGATTTTGAGTCTGACTCGCCATTACCATGAACTTCATCATATTCAGTTGTGAATTTAGCATCACTTTTGTTGATTTCTGGTTTCAATATTTCGATGCCAAGTAATTTGCATTCATCAATATATTGTGGTATTTTGTCTAAGTTTCCTAAAAAGCTATTTAGGGTGGCTGCCATAAATTCTGCTGGGTAATAAGCTTTTAAGTAGGCCGTTCGGTAAGCAATGACAGCATAACAAGCTGCATGTGATTTATTGAAGGCATATTTCGCAAATTCTGCCATTTCATCAAATATTTTATTGGCAGATGCTTCGTCAATTCCATTTCTAACACATCCTGGCACAACTACATTGCCTTCGTCGTCTACTTGTCCATGGATAAAGACTTCTCTTTCTTTTGCCATGACATCTAGCTTTTTCTTTCCCATCGCTCTTCTTACTAAGTCAGCTCTTCCTAGTGAATAGCCAGCTAAATCACGTACAATCTGCATAACTTGTTCTTGATACACCATACAACCATAAGTTACATTTAGGATTGGCTCTAATCGTGGATGGGTATATTCATTGTGTCCTGGATTTAGTTTTCCTTTTACATATCTTGGAATTTGGTCCATTGGTCCTGGTCTGTATAGAGATACTCCTGCTATCAAGTCTTCTAAACAATCTGGTTTTAGTTCCTTCATGAAATTTGTCATACCTTGTGACTCAAATTGGAAGATTCCACAGGATTTTCCCTCTTGCCATAGTTTATATACTTTTGGGTCTGCCATTTCTTGGTCAAATTCGACATCAATGCCCCTATTTTCTTTCACTAAGTCAATGGTATCTTGAATGACTGTCAAAGTTCTTAACCCTAAAAAGTCCATTTTTAATAAACCCAATTCCTCTAAAGTTGTCATGATGTATTGGGTTGAAATTTGGTCATCTCGAACATACAATGGTACATAAGTATCTACTGGTTCTTTGGTGATAACTACTCCACAAGCATGTGTAGATGCCTGTCTTGGCATTCCTTCTAACGCCATCGCAATATCTAATACCTTTTTTACCGTTTCGTCTGTTTCATATCGTTCTTTTAGTTCTTTATTTTGTTCTAATGCCTTTTGAATCGTAATATGCAATTCATTTGGTATCATTTTTGCTAAACTATCCGCTTCTGAATATGGCACATCTAACACCCTTGCCACATCACGGATAACCATTTTAGCTGCCATCGTTCCAAATGTGATAATCTGAGATACATGGTCATGTCCATATTTTTCCGATACGTAGTCAATTACATCTTGTCTATGTTCATAACAAAAATCAACATCAAAGTCAGGCATACTAATTCTTTCTGGATTTAAAAATCTTTCAAAAAGAAGACCATATTTCATAGGGTCAATATCTGTGATTTCAATGGCATACGCGATAATAGAACCTGCTCCTGAACCTCGTCCTGGTCCTACTGGTATCCCATGTGTTTTGGCATAATGAATAAAGTCCCATACAATTAGGAAATAGTCAACATATCCCATTTTTTGAATCACACCAAGTTCATATTCCATTCTGTCTAATATTTCTTGGGATGGATTTTCTCCATATCTATTTTTGATTCCGTCATCACATAATTTTTTAAAATAATCATAATGAGTTGAAAATTCTTCTGGCACATCGTAATTTGGCAAAATGGTATGACCAAATTCGAATTCCACATTACATTTTTCCGCAATTTTGACGGTATTCTCAATCGCATCTGGAAAGGCTTTGAAATACTCTATCATTTCTTCTGGTGATTTCACATATAATTCATCTGTTTCAAAACGCATTCGGTCCATATCACTCATTCTTTTGCCTGTTTGAATACAAAGTAAAACTTCGTGATTATAGGCATCTTCTCTTTTTAGATAATGAGCATCATTGGTAGCCACTAGTGGAATCTCTAATTTTCTAGCTAAAGCAATTAATTTTTGATTAGCCAAAACTTGTTCTTTTATCCCATTGTTTTGAATTTCGATATAATAATCTTCTCCAAATACTTTTTTATGCCAAAGTGCAATTTCTTCTGCCTTTTGATTGTCTCCCTTTAATAAGGCTTGATTGACAGAACCTGCTAAACAAGCACTTAAGCATATTAATCCTTCGTGGTATTTTTCTAATACCTCTAAGTCGATACGAGGTTTATAATAATAACCATCTACAAATCCAATGGAGACTAGTTTACTCAAATTTTGATATCCTTGCTGATTTTTTGCCAATAAGATTAAGTGATTGTATCGATTATCAATGTTTGGCTCTTTATCAAAACGGCTTCTTGGTGCTACATAGACCTCACATCCAATGATTGGCTTAATGCCTTCTTTTTTACAGGCTTTATAGAAATCGATGGCTCCATACATCGCCCCATGGTCAGTGATGGCTATGGCATCCATTCCTAATTCTTTGGCTCTTACCGGTAAGTCTTTGATTCGATTGGCTCCATCTAGTAAACTGAATTCACTGTGGATATGTAAATGCACAAATTTTGACATGATTTTCTCCTCTCTTTTCTCGATTATATCACTTTTCTAATTAAATATCTATTATTTTTCAGATTTAAGTTTCAGTTTTACACGAAATCTTTTTTATGGTATACTACAATATAGTAAAAAATGAATCAAAATGGAAAGGATTTAATTACTATGAATTTTATCTTTGAAAGAAAAATTAATTATTACGAAACAGATAGAATGGGAGTTGTTCACCACTCCAATTATATTCGTTTTTTAGAAGAAGCTAGATGTGAAATGCTAGCCTCCCATAACATGCCTTATTCTGCTTTCGAGGAGCAAGGTGTTATGATTCCTGTTTTAGGTGTTAATTGTGATTATAAATCACATGTTACCTTTGATGATGTGATAACAATCAAACCTTTTGTAAAAGAATTTAATGGCGTTCGTTTGACGATGGGTTATCATATAACAAATAAAAATACGGGTAATTTAATTTTAATAGGTGAAACAAAACATTGCTTTACTGATTTAAACTTAAGACCAATTCGTCTACAAAAACAAATTCCTGATTTTTATGATAAATTTATTACTTTAAAATTAGATAAGTAAATTATAAAGTTATTTCGTTAAATTGAAATAACTTTTTCTTATGCGAATTATCTTTTATTCACTAATCGACAAAATATGACATAGAATATAATATCTCATATTAAGAGGTGATAAAATGAATCTAATTAAAAAAGGAGATATTGTAGCAAGAAAATCTTATGAAAAAGATATTTTATTTCTGGTAAAAAATATTATCCATACACCCTCAAAAAAAATTGCCATCTTAAAAGGACTTGTTGACAGAATTGAAGTAGATAGTGATATAGAAGATTTAGAAATCGTTGACAAACAAACCGTAAATAAAAAAATAGAAACCTTTCATTCTAAAATGGACAGTAAAATAACAGAAACAAAAGAAAAAAGAAATACAGATGAATACAAAATCGGAATACTTAGTCAAAATAGTAGAAATAAAGAAAAAATCATAACAGGAAAAATACTGCACTTAGATGGCGATAGAAAATATAGTCAAAAATCTTATTATTATTATAAAAAATTAGGCTTAAATGCCATTGTAAAAAACATACCTGAATATCGACAACCAAGAGTCATCTATCGTCTATTACAAAAATACAATCCTGATATACTTGTCATAACAGGACATGATGGTATGATAAAAAAAGGAAGAGACTATAATAACATCTATAATTATAGAAATTCCAAATATTTTATTCAAACTGTTAAAGAAGCAAGAAAATTTGACCAAGAAACCAACAATCATCTAGTTATCTTTGCCCGGTGCTTGTCAAAGTTATTTTGAAGCCATCATTTCAGCTGGAGCAAATTTTGCCTCTTCCCCTGCTAGAATATTAATTGATTTTTTAGACCCTTTAGTAATTGCAGAAAAAATTGCATTTACCGAGAAATACAAATATGTGACAATGGATGATATTGCCAAAGAACTAAGAGATGGAAAGAAAGGCGTGAGTGGAATAGGAGCCAATGGAAAAATGATAAAAGAATTAAATTAATTCAATTTATAAATAAATATAACCCAACTTAATATTTTTGTAATGTAATTGTAATATAACTGTAAATTACAGGTTTGAAAACGCTAAATCCCTTGAAATCAGTTAGATATAGGCATTTGACAAAACTTTGTCTTTTTTGACAATTTGCGTAGAAAATGCTATAATCAAGCCATCTTAAGGGAGAGGTGATTACATGATTTGTCGTACAGATATAACAAATCTAAAAACAGACATCTTAGATAAAGTGGGTCAAAAGATAATCGTAAAAGGTTCTTTAGGAAGAAGTAAAGCCTTTGAAAAAGAAGCTACAATAGAAAAAGCCTATCCAAATATTTTCGTTGTAAAATATGAAGAAAATGATAGAAATGTTACTTATAGTTATACAGATGTATTAACTAGAACCGTTGAAGTCGAGGTTTTTGATGGAGACTCCTACTCCCCATTAATACCTCCAGCAGTAGAAAACAAAAGAAAAAAAACAGTTTTATAAAAAGCAGAGGCAACTCTGTTTTTTTATTACTTAACATCAATATAAAAGTTTATTCTATTTTTTATGCAGTAACAATTCGGGGGGACCGACAAGAATACAGTCTGTTATGTAATTACAGACTGTTCGCAGTTGGGAGTTACAAATAAAAAATAGAATAAACTTTTTTTAACTGTCATAAACTTATCTATCTCCTAATATACATGTTATAAAGAAAAAAAAAGGAGGTAAACCAAATGGTTTTAGAAACAGTAAACGAAAACTTATGTGTAAATAAATTAATTGCTTCTAAAAAGGACATCATAATGGTAGAAGGAGATATGATAGTTCCAGATTCTAAGCCAGATATTTTAAACACAATTTGTACAAGTGGGGTTGTATGTATCTATAAAAAAGATGTATTAGATGAAAAAGTCAGAATTGACGGAAACATTAATACCAATATTATGTATTTAGCAGATGACTCCCAAGACAAGGTTAGAGGAATTAATACCAGTCTAGACTTTTCAGAGGTGATTCCTGTTTCCAATGCAGGAGAAGGAATGGAATCTGTCGTACAAACGAAATTAAAATCCATCGAATGTAAAGTAATCAATGGCAGAAAAATAGGAATCAAAGCCACTTTAGAAATAGACATCAAGATATATGCAAAAGAAGAGGTAGAAATCGTAAACAATATCCAAAATGCAGAAGGCATACAAATGTTAAAAGAGGATTTACGTGTTAATTCTTTGGTGGGAATGGGCGAAAATAAAATTTACACAAAAGACAATATTTCTATTGATACAATTGACAACTTAGCCGAGATATTAAAAACAGATATTGCAATTGTCGACAAAGATGTCAAAGTAAGTTACAACAAAATTTTAGCCAAAGCAGAAGCAAAAATAAAAATAATGTATTTAACAGAGGATAATAGAGTCAACTCTATTGATACCAAAATACCAATTGTTGGGTTTGTTGATATACCAAATGTAACAGAAGAAAATATCTGTGATTTAGATTATGAAATCAAAAATATGATTATCAAACCAAATGCACCTGAAGAACATTCCATTTATATTGAATTAGAAATGGGAGTTGTTGCTGTTGTATATGAAGAAAAACAAATTAATCTCATTCAAGACCTATATAGTCCTTGCGAAAATCTAGAGTTTAACAAAAAGAAAATAACCACCATAACCAATAAGCAAACTCGTAAGGAAATGAAGCAAATTAGAGAAAAAGTAGAAATAGATGGTATAGAAAATAAAAATATAATTGACGTAGATGTTAATCCTATTATTGAAAAACAAGATAATTTAGCCAATCGAATTGTATACACTGGTACATTAGAAATTAACTTTATGCTATCCAATCAAGACTTACAAATGGAAATACGAAATTCAAAAATACCATTTGAATATACAATTGATGGTGTAGAAGATTCTGAAAATGTCAATTGCAAATTAGAGGTAGAGGTTGCCAATCAAGATTTTATTCTTCAAGATGGCGGAATGGTTTCTAGTAACATAGATTTAATGATGAATACAGATATGTATCGAAATACCAATATGAATATTATGAATGAAATTCAAACAAATGGTGAAAGAGAAGCCGAAGATTATAGCCTAATTCTTTATCTTGTTAAAAAAGGAGATTCCTTATGGCAAATTGCTAAAAGATATGGCAGTACGGTGGATGATATTGTAAGAACCAATGGAATTGAAGATGAGAATCGCATTACTCCTGGACAAAAATTATTTATTCCTCGCTATGTTAAAACAGGAATTACTTATGCATAAGATTTATTCTAGACCAAGAATTAGAATCCCTAAAATTATCGTACACTCTAGAAAAAAAATGCAAAGTGAAAAAGCTAAAAAGATGTCTACACTATTCATTATTTTAGTCATAGCTTTTGCTACCATGAAACTTATTCTAGATGCCGTGCTACCCATTTTTGATACACTATGCGAAAATAGAGCAAAGTCAATAGCCACTATGGTATCTAACGAACAGGCAACTAATGTAATGAAACAGCATACTTATGATGAACTATTTTCAATTGATAAAGACAACAATGGCAATATTACGATGATAAGGTCAAATGTCATACCCATAAATGAAATTATTTCTGACGTAGCTAATAAAATCCAAGAAGAAATTGACCACAAAGGAAGAGACCATATAGAGATTGCCATTCGGTAGTTTTACTGGTTTTAAAATGTTGGCAGGAAGAGGTCCTGGTGTTAAGATAACCATATCCTCAGTTGGCGATGTTGAAACAGACTTAAGAAGTGAATTTACAGCACAGGGAATCAATCAAACCTTACATAGAGTATATTTACAAGTAAAATGTAATGTAAATATCTTAACACCATTTGATAATATTTCACGAGAGATTACCAATCAAGTCTTATTAATGGAAAATGTAATTGTTGGCAATATTCCTAATACTTATTATAATTTAGAAGGTATCAATGGAAATAGTAATGCTTTAGAAATAATTGAATAAAATGATACATTTTACTTGTATTTCTTGCTTTATTATGATATAGTTAGATAAGTTTCAAAAAAGAAACTCATATGAATTTATTTTAAGTTATTTCCCTTCTTTTTAGATTGGTTAAGTAAAAAAATAATTCAAATCATTCTAAAAAGGAGGTTTATATAATGGAAACAAATTATGAAGATATTTCTCTTACTTGCAGAGATTGTGGTTCAGAATTTACTTTTACAGCTGGAGAACAACAATTTTATGCAGAAAAAGGTTTTGAAAATCAACCAGTAAGATGTGCAGATTGCAGAAGAGCTAGAAAACAACAAAGAAATAATTATTAAACAAAAATATTCCTATTAGTTTACAGCTAATGGGAATATTTTTATTGAAAAAAAACAGTAATCTAAATAGATTACCGCTTTGTATATAGGCTTCCCGCCTCTTGCCCAAAAGGGCACTTTTTTATCTCTTTGAAAATTGTGGAGCTTTACGAGCTTTTTTAAGACCATATTTCTTTCTTTCTTTCATACGAGAATCTCTTGTTAAGAATCCATTTGATTTTAAAGCTGGTCTATATTCTGAGTTAGCTTCATTTAAAGCTCTAGCTATACCATGACGAATCGCTCCTGCTTGACCTGTAAATCCGCCACCTTTAACAGTTGCAATCACATCATATTTTGCAGTTGTATTTGTAACAGTTAATGGTTGTCTAACGATAACTTTTAAAGTTTCTAATCCGAAAAATTCGTCAATATCTTTTCCATTAATTGTTATCTTTCCAGTTCCTTCAACTAGCCTTACTCTAGCAATAGAACTTTTTCTTCTACCTGTACCATAGAAAACTATATTTTCTTTTTTAGCCATTTTACTTTACCTCCCATATTTCTGGTTTTTGTGCTTGATTTTCATGTTCTGCTCCAGCATACACTCTCAATTTTTTAGCCTGTGCTCTTCCTAAAGAGTTATGAGGTAACATTCCTTTAACAGCTAAAGTCATTGCTTTTTCTGGATTTTTTTCAAGCATTACTTTGGCAGGAACCTCTTTCATTCCTCCAATATAACCTGAGTGATGTCTATAAATTTTTTGGTTTAATTTGTTTCCTGTTAAAATAACATCCTTACAATTTAATATAATAACATGGTCACCTGTATCAATATTAGGTGTATATGTTGGTTTGTGTTTTCCTCTTAATAATTTTGCAGCTTCTGTTGCTACTCTACCAAGTGGTTTGTTGGCCGCATCTATAATATACCACTTGCTCTCAACTTCGCCACGTTTTGCACTATATGTAGTATTATTCATGGTAATAATTACCCTCCTATTTCTTTTTTGGTTTTCTTTTTATGAATTTTATTCTGAAACTACCGGGGAGAAGTTTCAAATTTATTCATAAGCGAAAATATTATATTATAAAAAATCAGATTTGTCAACCGATTTGCGAAATTTAAGTTTCGTTTTTTTGAGGGAGGACCGAAACTCAACATTTGCAAAAATATTCTAGTAAAAACCTTCCATAAATGGAAGGCTTTTACCTTAATTCTAAAATATTATGTTTTAAAATTCTATATAATCTCTTGGATTTACATCATTTCCATATCCGCTCTTACTTCTCAATTCGAAATGTAAATGATGTCCTGTACTACTTCCTGGATTAGGGTCTGTATTTGGGTCTCCACCTTCTAGTCCTATTACTTCCTCTTGTTTTATTTCTTGTCCTACTTTTACATCAATTCTTGATAAATGTGCATAGAAACTATATATGATTTCCCCATCTATTTCATGTTTTATTTCAATGCAATTACCAAATGCATTTTGTGCACCAGCAAACACTACCTCTCCATCTGCTACAGCATAAATTTCTGTTCTATGTTCTCCTCCTAAATCAATTCCTGTATGTTTTTTAACTACTCCTGTTACAGGATGTGTCCTTGTTCCATAATCTGATGTTATTTGGTATTTACCTTTGATTGGTAAAATAAAGTTTTGTGGATTTTCTGGTAAAGTTTCAACTCTTCTTGTTCTCATTCTTCTGATTTTCTTTGGATCTTCCCATTGTTCTAGTTTATTTTTCTTACCATAATTCTTCCTTAAAATTTCTCTGTCTAAATCATCCACTTTTCCATCTTCATTTAAATCATAAATTGCTTTTTGCTCTCGATTGGCATCTGTGATAACTACCCCAAAATTATCATTTAATGCTACTAAATCATCAATTTCAATTTGACCTGATTTTACGACATCTCCAGCCATTAATTTGTATTCAGTTAAGGTTGTCTTAGCTCCTTTTTCTACCTCTATTTCAGTAACTCGATAATCCAAATAACCTAGTTTTGTCACTAGTATATCATATGATTCAATATCTTCCACTTGTATCGTAAAAGTTCCATCTTCTTCTGTCTCTTGACTCGCAATCACTTTTCTAATTTGGGTAATTTCATCATTTGTTTCTTTTGTTTCTGGTCTTTTATCACTTGTTTTATAAACAGTTACCAGTGATTTATGCTTTCCTTCTATATTTTCTGTTATAATTTTTCCTGCTATATTCGTTTGTTTTGTTATGATTAAAGTATATATTTTTACGGTTTCATCTTCTGCTGTCACAGTAATTATATAAGTCGTATTTGGTATTGTGTTGATTCCTACTATTGTATCTAACCTTCCTTTATTAGTATTTGGATTTGCTATTCCACTGATTCCTATTGTTGCTACATTACTATTTGCTGTGATGATAACTTTTGCTCCTGTACTTCCTCCTTCTACACTGGCATGATAGATTCCTTGCTCATCAATGATAGCTTCTTTTCCCTCTACCACAATATTTCTTATATTTGCATCTGATGATTGTTTTACTATTTTAATTGTTTTTTGTACTTTTGTTTTTCCATCTTCTGCTGTTACTTCATAATCTACATAGGTAATATCATTCTCAAGAGTTACATGTGTTATTAATTCCCCTTTTCCTAACTCTGTTCCTCTTGTTATTGTTGCATATTGACTTTCTGCTGTTATTTTTAACACTATTTCTTTTGTTGTTTGTTTTACCCCTATTAGATATTTACCTTCTTCATCAATCGTTGCTTGTTTTGTCATTTCTTTTCCATCTGCTTCAAAAGTTGCCTCCACTTTTGCTGTATTCGTATTGGTTGCTATTATAGTTATCATAATTGCACTTTCTTCTACTGTTCCATCTTCTGCCATAACAGTGATTGGTATTTCTATCGTTTTCTGGGTAACATTTGAGTTAATTGATACTGTATATTCTTTTGCATTTTCTTCATATTGTGTTGTATTTCCGATGTCTACTTTTGCTTTTTCATGGCTTGTTACAACCTTGATTTTTCCTGAGGTTGCTGTATCTAATACACTTACTTTGTATTTTCCATCTTCTGCTTTTGTTAATTCTGTTCCATCATAACTTACTACTGCACTTGTGTCATTAGATTCTCTGGTTAATACTATTTTATAAATTGCTCTTGATACTCTTTCTCCATATTTTGATGTTACAATGACTGGTATTTGTATTACCTCTTCCTCTAAGTTCAAGTCTACCCATTGTTCAGATTCTCCTTCTTGTGCTTCATAATTTCCAATTTTAATAGTTGCAGATGGACTTTCTGTAACTATTTTTACTTTTGCCTTTGTATCTGTTCTTTTAATTGTCATTTTATAGGTATATTTGTCAGTTTCTTCAGATTGTAATTCAATATCATTTACGATAACAGATTTTAGATTTACATCAAAAACCTCAATTTCAATATAAGTACTTGCTTTTGTATTACTATCTGTTACTTTAACTCTAGTAATTCCTTGCTTCTTTCCTTCTATCATACCTAAACTTGTTACACTTGCTATTTCTTCCTCTTCTATTTCATAAATTAACTCTCCTACTACAGTTGATTTGTTCATAAACACATTTATAATATTTTGTCTCTCAAATAATAACTTTTCTATTTTCTTATGTTCGCCAATACTTACTTTAATGGTTTGTTCTGAATATTTTAGAGAGGCTCCGACTCCTATCAAATAACTAGAGCTATTATTAGTACCATTACCCATTTGACCATAAGTATTATCCCCAGCTAACCACACTGTTCCATCTTTTCTTATTATTCCTATGTTTCTAGTTCTTCCCTTACTAGCATCCCACGCACATGTTCCTACTGTCAATGATATGGCATCATCTACTTCTGTATTATCTTTGTTTAACATAGCTATTGGATAGCTTGTATTTGTACTTGTACCATTACTTAATTGTCCATATCCATTAAATCCTGTTACATATACTTTTCCATCTTCTCCTATAAACTGAAAGCTCTGTGAACCTATTTTTGATTTGATTGTTCTTGCTTTTACTGGCTCTTTATTTTCAAAGATGACTTGTGTATAAGTTCTTCTATCACTTGTATCTCCTAATCCTAATTGTCCAAAATTATTATATCCAGTTGACCATACCGTTCCATTTTCTTTTAAAACATAACCACTTACAGATAATTGAATTTCATTGATGTCTGTTCCGACTAAATAGGTACCTCCTGGAAGTCCTGGTGTTGCCATACCATTACCAAAACCTCCTATATCATTGTCACCTTTTATCCACGTTTCCCCATTAGATTTGATTACTGCTATATTACTATTCCCGGTTTCAATTTTAATAGCCTTATCCATATTGGTCACTTTTGTTGGATATAATTTATTACTTTTATCTTTTTCGTCTATTTGATGATATGCATTATTTCCTATTCCTAATGTATTACCATCTTCCTGTAATAAATAAATCATTAAATCTCCTGCCACTATATCAATAATATTTCCTATTTCTTCACTGCCATTCTCTCCTTTTATTCTTGTAGCATAAGATTGGTTTGTTTGATTTCCTTGTCCTAACTGACCATTATCATTTAATCCCCATGCATATGCTTCTCCATCCACTGTCATGGCTGCAACATGTCCATATCCTGTAGATATTTTTCTTACATTTGTTAAACAGGTATTTTCATCTATTTTAACTTGCACTGGTTTATTTCTGTCTATGTTATCTCCTACTCCTAATTGTCCTACATTATTTCTTCCTGTTGCCCATACCGTTCCATCTTCCTTTAATATAATTGTATACCCTTCTCCTATTTCAACTTGTGGTACCGTTATGGCTCCTTCTTGATTTCGATAGACATTAATAATTGCTTTTGCTTTTAATGCTGTTGTACTGTTATAGGCTGTTATTGTTGTACGTCCGATTCCTTTTCCAATTACTACTCCATTACTATCAACAGTTGCTACCTCTTCATTCGATGATGACCATGTCCAATTTCCTTGATTGATAGCTTCTTTTTCTTGAATGAATACATTAAATTCCAATTCTTCCATTTTTAGTATTTCTATGTCCATATCTGTACTTTCATTAATCTTTATATATTCATTTCTCTTATTTAATAAAATCTCTGCATCTGTCTTTATTCCTAATTTTGCTAAAAAAACTGAGCTTGTATTGGTTCCATTTCCTATTTGACCATAAGTATTGTCTCCAGAAATCCATACGGTTCCATCTTTTCTAATGATGCCCATATTTCTAGGTTTACTATCCCATGCACATATTCCAGATATTAATAATACGGCATCTGTTACTTCTGTTCCATCTGCATTTTTCATAGGTGTTGGATAACTTGCATTTGTATTTGTTCCATTACTTACTTGTCCAAATTCATTATGACCAGTAACATATACCTTTCCATCTTCTCCTATGAATTGTAAATTTCTTCCTTGTCCTGCTATTAATTTTGCTTTTACTGGTTCTTTATTTTCAAAGACAACTTGGGTATAAGTTGTTCTATCGGTTGTATCTCCTACTCCTAATTGTCCATAATTATTCAATCCTGATGACCATAATGTTCCATCTTCTTTTAGAATATATCCACAATATGCTAATAGTTTGAATTCATTAATATCTGTTCCAATGCGATATAATCCACCTGGAGTTGGCCAATTTGCTATTGTACCATTACCAAAACTCCCATAGTTATTCTGTCCTTTTATCCATGCTTCACCACTTTGTTTAAGTACTCCTATTGCATTATATGATGATGTAACTTGAATCACATTATCCATATTCGTTACTTTTGTTGGATATGTTTTATTACCTGTACCAATTTCATTAATCGATTGATAGAAATTGCTTCCTATTCCATATGTACTGCCAGTTTTATCTAATAAAGCTACTACATCTCCTCCACATGCAATGTCAATTATGTTTTCTATATATTCATTTTCATCTATTCCTTTTACTTTTGTCGCATATAATCTATTATTTACATCTCCTTGTCCTAATTGTCCAGCATCATTGATTCCCCATGCATATACTTCTCCTTCCACTGTCATAGCTACTACATTGTGTGCTCCAGCAGATATTTTTCTTACATTTGTTAAATAGGTATTTTCGTGTATTTTTACTTGCACTGGCATGTTTTGATTAGTCGTATCTCCTACTCCTAATTGTCCATAATTATTCAATCCTGATGTCCATACTGTTCCATCCTCTTTTAAGACTACTGTAAAGCCTTCTCCTGCTTCTACTTGTGGTACTGTTATAGCTCCCTCTTGATTTCGGTATACATTAATAATGGTTTTTCCTTTTAATCCTGTTGAACTGTTATAGGCTGTTATCGTTGTGTGTCCGATTCCTTTTCCAGTTACTACTCCATTACTATCAACAGTTGCTACCTCTTCATTGGATGAACTCCAAGCAAAATCAGCTTGGTCACCAAGCACCGTATTGGTATCTGCATCTAATACATTAATATCTATATTTTCTGTTGTTTTTATATAGGTATTTTTTTCAGATAAACAAGGTGTTGTAATATCTTTAGAAGTTAAAGAAGAACTAGAAACAGAAGCTATCTCAATAGCTTCTTCACCATTCATATAAGATTCTATCTGTCCTATCATACTTTCCTGCTCATTTGTTAGTTTATCTACTGCTAAGGTTAAAGATAAAGCAGTAAATATAGATAGTATCATTAATATTCTAGCTTTTATTTTAACTTTAAATTTTTTGCTGAGTTTCATGGCTTTTCGTTCTCCTTTTTGTCTCTATATTATTAAATTCTTTTATTTCTAATAATTCCTTTCTATTTCATTTTATCGACTATTTCTCCTTCTTTCAATCCATCTATTTTCATTATTACAAGATTAAAAATCCATACATTGTACGGATATAAAACTTTTCATTTACAGATGTCGGTTTTTGTCATTTCGTTTACTTTTGTATTACATTACTGCTTTAATTTTTTATATTTTCATAGGGATTTAGCTGTTTGAAGCATAATAGTTTTGGGTAAAATAAAAAAACAACTCAAGCTTTTAACTTGAATTATTTTTCTATGATAGAATTTATACCATTATTCTTCTACTGGTGCAGCATTAATTCTACTTATTTTTCCACCTTTTATTTTAATTTCTAATGAATTTTCAACAGATGTAATATAATAATATTCTTCTCCTTCTCTTTGAATCTTTATTACCTTTAAATCTTCTTTTTTTGTCTCTTCCCTAAGTCTTTTAAATTGTTTAACTGCTGCTTTTCTTGCTGTTTCTTCTGCTATTTCTTCCGTTTCCTTTGTATTTGTATCTACTACTGCAATTCCACTTGGTGTTACTATTTCATCAGGCTTAAAAATAATATAGATAGATACTAAAAGTAAAATTGCACAAATGAAAATTCCTAAATTGTAAATATTTAAAATATCTCTCCATTTTTCTAATATATCTTTGTTTATGCTTATTTTCACTTAATTTCCTCCTCTTTTGTTACTTCTATTTCATTTTAACATTTATAAAAAGGAATGTAAATACCTTTTCAACTTTAAGTTGGCTTTCCTAGCAAGTGACTCTTAAATGGTATTATGATAAAAAAAGCCATTACAGATTTTGGATAAGCTAAGCTTTTGTAGAAACTCTATTTGTCTAAAATGAGCCTCTCTCACGTTCAAATGTTACTTCCTATATTTTGAATGAATCATGAATGTGACTAGAATAAAATTAGAAATTCTTTGATTATTTTTTGGAAAGAGTTCATCTATTGATGGAAGGGTGCCAAAAAATAATCTTAGAATTTCTTGTTTTATGTAGGAAGCCGAATGATTTATGAGAAATATAGGAAGTAACATTTGCCTTGAGCATTCCTCATTTTACCCAATAAGACTTTCTAATGGCAAGCTTAGATATACAAAATCTTTCATTTATTTTTCTATCATGATACCATTTAAGAGTCACTTGCTAGAAAAGTAAAATAAAATCTAATTTTCAGCACGACTAATAAGCCCTAATGCAGAGCTTATTTTTTCCATATTGCTTAAGACTACTCTACAAAATTCCCTTTTCCTTATTCTGTGTGCCTAGAACAAGGAATTAGGAAATTTTGTATGCACACTGGTAATCTTTATGATTTTTATTTTATTTTAATATAATTTCAAATGGTTGTTTCTTATATTTAATCTTTCGTGTAATTACTTTTCCCCTATGTTTAATCTGAATAGTTTTTCCATCTAATCTTCTACTAATAAAATCACTTAGACGTATTTTCACTTTATTTTCATAGGTCTCTCCATCTAAATATGAATCAATATTTAATTTTAGATGTCTTGGTGTAAGTTTATCTAATCCACCTAATACTAATTCTCCATTTTCTTCTACATAAATCTTAACATTACGTCTAAAGAATATTAGTATCAATAGCATTAATAATTCGATTCCACCGATAATAGCTTGTATTACCTTTTTTCTTCTTGAATCTTTTATCTTTTTATCTTTTACACCAAGTGTTTCTGTTGGTTTTTCATTTGATTTTTCTTGTGTCGATTTCTCTGTTGACTTCTCCTCTGTTGCCCTTTCTCTTGCTTTCTCTTGAGATTCTTCTTTTGTTTCTTGTATAAATGATGTTTCTGTTATTGTATTATCTTGTTTTTCTTGTGCTATTTGTTCTGTGGTCATTGATTCTTTTCTTGTCTTTTGTGTTGATAGGTTTACTTTTCTATTTGGTACTACCTTTTCTGGTTTCTCTGAGGTATTATTATCTGATTTCTCTGGTTGTTTTGCTGGTATTTCTGGTTTTTCTGTCACTTCTGGTTCATTTACTTTTACAATGAATTTTGTTGTAAATCCACCATATGTAATTGTAATGATTTGAGTTCCTGGTGTATTGGCATCATAACCTGAAATCATATTTTGAGTTACCGGAATGGTATAAATACCACTTGATTTAACTACATGAATGGTTGCTCCTGTTACATCTAACTTTTCGCTATAATGATAGATTACTTTATTAGGTTTTGTATTAACTGAAATACCTTTTACTCTGTCAACTACATTTACTTGGAAACTTCCTTGTAATCCCTTATAGTCTACTTTAATCGTTTGCTTTCCTTCTTGTTTTGCATTAAATCCTGATACCATAGATGCTGTCATTTCAACTGTTTCCTCTATTTTACCACTTGCCATAATAATGGATACTTTTCCTTCTGTTAAGTCTAAATATTCTCCATATTCGTATTCTATTTTTGATGGCACTTGTACTTTTAATTTACTTACATAATCTTCTACATTTACGATAAATTGTTGTTTCAATCCTTGATAGCTTACTATTAATGTTTGAGCTCCTATTTTTTTAGAATTGTATCCTAATACCATATCTTTTGTCATTTTGATGATTTCTTTTGCTCCACTTTCTTTTTCAATCTCTATGGTACCACCTGTTACATCTAGACTTTCTCCATAACGATAATCTAGCTTGTTTGGTAAAGTCTTTAGCCTCATATCACTTAGTTTATCTATTACTGTAATACCAAATGTCTTAGTAATTCCTTGATAAGTCACTTTAATTAGTTTAGCACCTTCCGAATTGCTATCAAATCCTACTATTTTCACATTCGCATTTGTCATAGCTACTGGAGATGTAGCTACTCCACTTGCCATAATAGTTTTTACTTGTCCACCTGTTAAATCAATGCTTTCTCCTATTTTATAGATTAATTTATTTGGTTTTACAACTTCCATGTCTTTCACATAATCTTCTACATGGATAGAATACGTTGCTGTTTTTCCTTTGTAGGTTACAGTTAGTGTTTGATTTCCTAATTGGTTTGGTTTATATCCTGTTACCATACTTGTTGTTATATTTATGGTTTCTGTTTTTCCACTGGTTCTTGTTGCTGTTATTTTTCCACCTACTACATTTAAACTTTCACCATATCGATATTGTTTTTTGGTTGGTTCTTGTAGTGTAATGGATTGTATATTATCTTCTACGATTACACCAAATTTTTCTGTAAATCCTTCATACGTGACTGTTATGGTTTGTGCTCCTTCTTTGTTAGGATAAAATGTACTTAACGTTACGCTACTATTTGAAAGGCTTACTGGAGTTGTAGCCGTTTCACTTGCCATTACTTTTTGTATTCTTCCTCCTTCTAAGTTCAAGCTCTCACCATATTCGTATTTTACTTTTGTAGGTGGTGTTAAGATAACTCCTTTTACGTAATCTGATACTGTTATTTCATATGTCTTTGTTATACCACAATAGGTAACATTCAGATTTCTAGTTCCTAATCTTTTTCCATTAAATGGTTTTCCATCTATTTCTGTTACCATGTCTGGCTTAATTGGTATACTTGCCTCTCCACTCGTTCTTATTACTTTCAATGTACCATTACTTACATCTAAACTTTCTCCATATTTATAATTTGTTTTAGGTGTGTTTTCTATTTCTAAACTGGATACTTCATCTATTAATGTTACATTTAAGGTCTCTGTTTTATCTTCTCCTTTTGTATAACTATTTTCATCATTATCTACATAGGTTACTGTTAAGTTTTGTTCCTCTGTTACTTGTTTATCATATCCTTCTACCATATTTTCTGTTACATCTACTGCTGTTTTTGCTCCTTCTTTTGCATAGGTTACGGTATATTTTACATGATTATCTGTTAATAATTTTGATAACTCATCATTATATTTTCCTATTATACTGTTTGGATGAATGCTGATTCCTGTTACATAATCTTTCACTACTATTTTAAATGTTGTCGTTACTGGATTTCCTTCTGCATCGGTTCCATATTCTACTGTTACTGTTTGCTCTCCTAGTTTTTCTTTGTCATAGGTTCCTGCTTTTATCATCGTACTTTCTAGTGGTATGGTTTCTGTTTTGCTTCCTTTTACTACTTGTATCGTTGCTCCCTCTAAGTTTAGCTCTTCTCCGTATTTTTGTGCTTCTTTTGGAGGTGTTCCCATACTGATTGATTTTACGGTATCTGTTACTGTGTAGGTATAATCTGCTGTCTTTGTTACTCCATTTTCTGTGTATGTTATTTTTGCTGTTCTAGTTCCTTCTGTACTAGTATCAAATCCACTTATCATTTCATCTGTTATTTCAATTCCTTCTGGAAGCCCTACTTCTCTTGCTACAAAAATGGATAATCCATTTTGTAGTCCTTCGTTTACATTGTATTGTTTTTTTGCATTTTCTTGTAAGGTGATTCCTGTTACTGTGTTTATGATTGTGATTGGATACGCTATTGTTTCTGTTTTTTCATCTTCTGTATAGGTTATTTTTAGTGTTTTGTTAGCTTTGTTCGTACTATCATAACTTGACATTGTTGTGGATGCTGCTGTTGTTCCATCATTTTCAAATATCATATCTGCTGTCATCGTTCTGTTTTCTATTTTATCATTTGAAAATGTGACTGTTATGGTTCCATTTGTTGCTAACTCTTCTCCATGTTTATATTCTGTTTTTTCTGGTGCTGTTATTGCTATACTTTTTACAGTATTCCTTAAATGGATAGTTAATGTTGCTGTTTTGTCTTCTCCTTTGGTACAACTATTTTCATCCTCATCTGTATAGGTTACTGTTAAGTTTTGTTCCTCTGTTACTTGTTTATCATATCCTTCTACCATATTTTCTGTTACATCTACTGCTGTTTTTGCTCCTTCTTTTGCATAGGTTACGGTATATTTTACATGATTATCTGTTAATAATTTTGATAACTCATCATTATATTTTCCTATTATACTGTTTGGATGAATGCTGATTCCTGTTACATAATCTTTCACTACTATTTTAAATGTTGTCGTTACTGGATTTCCTTCTGCATCGGTTCCATATTCTACTGTTACTGTTTGCTCTCCTAGTTTTTCTTTGTCATAGGTTCCTGCTTTTATCATCGTACTTTCTAGTGGTATGGTTTCTGTTTTGCTTCCTTTTACTACTTGTATCGTTGCTCCCTCTAAGTTTAGCTCTTCTCCGTATTTTTGTGCTTCTTTTGGAGGTGTTCCCATACTGATTGATTTTACGGTATCTGTTACTGTGTAGGTATAATCTGCTGTCTTTGTTACTCCATTTTCTGTGTATGTTATTTTTGCTGTTCTAGTTCCTTCTGTACTAGTATCAAATCCACTTATCATTTCATCTGTTATTTCAATTCCTTCTGGAAGCCCTACTTCTCTTGCTACAAAAATGGATAATCCATTTTGTAGTCCTTCGTTTACATTGTATTGTTTTTTTGCATTTTCTTGTAAGGTGATTCCTGTTACTGTGTTTATGATTGTGATTGGATACGCTATTGTTTCTGTTTTTTCATCTTCTGTATAGGTTATTTTTAGTGTTTTGTTAGCTTTGTTCGTACTATCATAACTTGACATTGTTGTGGATGCTGCTGTTGTTCCATCATTTTCAAATATCATATCTGCTGTCATCGTTCTGTTTTCTATTTTATCATTTGAAAATGTGACTGTTATGGTTCCATTTGTTGCTAACTCTTCTCCATGTTTATATTCTGTTTTTTCTGGTGCTGTTATACTTATCGTTTTAATTGGATTTTCTACTTCTACGACAAAACTTTCTGTCACTTTATCTGAAATAGTTGTTCCATCTGATAATGTATAAGTTACTGGATATTCAACTGTCACTGTTTGTGTTCCAATTGTCTTTTTATCATATCCCTTTATGCTAACAGAAGGTTCTGTTAATTGAATATCTGTCGTTTTATTATCATGCCATATTAGTGTTAATTTTCCCCCTGCTAAATTTAAATCTGTATCATAGGTAAGATTCGTATTAGATGGTTCTATAATTGATGATGCTTTTACGTAATTATAAAATTCTACATCAATTGTTTTGGTCGCTGTTTTTTTACCAAGACTTACTGATAATTGTTGTTTCATACCTACTGTTGTATTATTATAATCTTCTACTGTAATACTTCCATCTGGGAGATTAACATTTGTCGTATTGCCACTTCCTAAATTAACTTTTACAACTGCTCCTGATAAATCTAAAGTTTCTCCACGTTTATAGATTGTTTTAGAAGGTTGTTTGATTAATTCAATACCATCAATCGTATCATTTACAATTACGGTTTGTTTTACTTGTTTTCCTTCATAATTAAAGATAATTTCTTGTTTTCCACTGACTGGAACAACTCCATCTCCTGATGTTTTCGTAAAATTCTCTGAATTAATATTAGCTGTTTCTTCACTGACTGTAACTCCTTCACTTTCTTTTGTTAAAGTAAGTTTCGCTCCACTTTTTTTCGTTACTTCTAATTGCAAGTCTGTAAAATCTAAATCTGCTCCATGTATATATTCTATATTAGACATCGGTCTTTTTACTGTTAAAGAATTGACTGGATCCTTTACTGTGATAGGAAAAGAAAGTTCTTTCCCTCCATAACTTATTGTTACTTGTGGACGATTGACATTAGCTTCTGTTCCAGAAACTATACTTACTTTTGGGTCTGTCATACTAATATCTTCTCTTTTTCCATCTGCATAAGATACAGTAATTTCTCCACCTTCTAAATTGATGGCATCACCATGCTCATAAGTTGTATTGTTTGGATTTGTTTTTATCGTTATACTATCAACTACTTTACTTGATTCATCTACAAATCCTTCCAATTTCAAATAAGAAGCATCTGTTGCATATTTAGGTGTTGGATTTCCTTGTTGTTCATCTTCATCCCACCCAAATTTAAACCCAGCTGTCTCTGCTGTTGGGCTTAATGTTAATAAATCAGAAGTTAAATCATCTTCTGTTAAGGTGTCATCTGTTAATCTAAATGTCATTGTATAAATCAACATATATCCTTGATATATGCCATTCGCATCTGCTCCATAATCCATTGGATTTTCAGGTTCCCCTGTGTTTGGTATTAATCGAAAGGTGTTAGCCTTTGTATCTAAATATGACGTTGATGTCATAAACGTTGTTGAATATCCTGATTCTAAATTTACTGCTTGTGTTAATTTAGTAGCTGGCTTCTTTGTACTTTTATTAGCTGGCTCAATTTTACTAGCATCATATTTAAGTTTTAAGTCAAACATATAAGGATAAAAATCTCCTACAAATGCAAATTGTACTTGAAACCACTTTCCTCCTGCACTTGGTTCAATGTCCGTAGTTCTTCTTATTACAACTGCTGGTTGCTGAGGTGTTGATGCAGCATTTGATACATTTGTTAATAATCCAAATGGTGACAATACCTCTAACATAAGAATCATGAGCATGATCAAGGCTATGATTTTACTTTTGTTAATCTTCTTTTCTTTCATGTTTTCTTTCCTTTCTAATTTTTAGTATTTTTTTACTGTTTTCATCGTATCATAGTAAATATTAATATAGGTTAAGTCTTCTCCTTCTATAATGCCATCTTCATTTAAATCATATGCCTCTTCATAATCTGCTTCTGTCTCTCCTACATCATAATAAATGTTAATACAAGTTAAATCTTCTGCTTCTACAATTCCATCTTTGTTTACATCTCCAGGAATTAATTGTATATTTCCTAAATCGATTTCGTCATTTTGGTTGATTGCTATTTCGGTTACAATATAATCTAAATAACCTTTTTTATCCATTAACACATCATAAGTTCCTGGAATCACTTTTATTTCATAGTTTCCATCTTCCTTGGTCTTTATGTTTGTTGCTGTTTCTATTAAATCTATTTCATCATGTCCTTCTAAGTTTTCCCAATCAATTTGTTCCTTATTATCATAAAGTTTTACATCTGCTATATGTATATCATCTGCATTGATTGTATGGATAGAGCCTTTTATGGTTCCAAATGGTCTTTTAATTGTTATGGTATATTCTTTCTTGGTTTTGCCATCTTCTGCTGTTACTATTATTGTTACTTTTGTGTCTTCTTCTCCTAATTCATTTAATAGAATTTCTAATGGCACATTATTCTGTATTTCCTTTTCTTCGTCTATTTTCGGTAATTTTACTTTCATAGTTGCTTTCGTATCATTTTGCGTAGCTTTTATCTTCATGATATCTACATCTTCTAATAAAGTTAATTCATAATTTAAAATGTCTTTATTAAATGTTGGTGTTAGTTCATATTCTTTATCTATTATTTCTTCATCTTCTTGACTTCTACTTAAAATTAGATTACTTAAACTTGCATCCTTAGAAAGTATCTCATCAGTAAATCTGAATGTAGATTGTGCTTGATAATTTTTGATTCCATTTATATTAATTTTAATTCCTGTATGAGGATAATCTTCCTCATTCTCGACCAAATGAAACCATTCCACATCAAATACATCTGCTGTCATTTGAAAGCTCATCTTTCCAAGTAAAACTCCTCCATCTGTATTGACTACTTTTCCAATTCCTTCTTTATCAATAATGTGCTCACTCTCTGAAACTGGTGGACGGAATGCAATGGTTCCTCTTATTCCCTCTCCTTCTCCTTCATATGGTATGGTTGAATATTGTAAAGCTTGTTTAAATTCTTCCTCAAATTCGAAATATTCTAATGTGTTATTCGTTATCTCATTTGTTTTTAAATTAGAAGGTTGTACTTTTGTACCATCATAAGAAAAACGCACATCAAATCCGTTTAAATTCGATATTATTGCCCCATAATTCCATCATTAATTGTTTGTTTTTACCTTCTACGTCAGTTACTTTTACAGCTCTTAATTCAAAATACGAATTTTCTGGAGGAACAATACAATCTTTATCTGCTTCTGACGCCATAATAATAGTAGCACTTACACATATGATAGTAATACATGCTATTACTATTTTTAATGTCTTTTCACTTAACTTTAATTGTAGTAATTGCAATGATAGGCACTCCTTTCGCTTATTTTTGCTTTACTTTTATTATAAAGGAGAAAAAAAAATAGTGTCAATGACACTATTTTCCTTATTTTTAATCTGATTTCTATTTATTCTTACGGTTTTTCCTATTTGTTCAAGAATTTTATTAATTATTAAATTTCGGTAACTTTCGTGTAACAAATATTACACATATTTTGTATCTATACAGCCTACATCTTCTTTCCCTAACCATTTTCTTCGACTCCCATAAATAATTGGACAAATACTTTTCCATAAATTGGGCTTTCCATTACGCAAATTCCTGTATAGTTAAATTTTTCATCTAATATATTTTCTTTATGGGAAGGAGAATGAATCCATGCTTCTGCTGCTTTTTCTGGTGTTATATTTCCCGCTAAATTCTCTCCTGCAGTGGCATAATCAATTCCATTTTGTTCTAACATTTCAAATGGAGTTCCTAATTTCTCTGAAGTATGGGAAAAATATTCATTTTCTACTAAGTCCTTCGCCTTTATTTTAGATACCTCTTGTAGTTTAAAAAGTGGTTGTAATTCTTCTAAACCATTTTGCTTTCTATATTCGTTTACTAATTTTAAGGTTTCTTCTTCCTCTTGTGTTAAAATAACCTCTCCTCGTTCTACTTCTATTTTTTCTGTCTCTCCTAACATTGTTTGATACGTTGCAAATGAAATACTTTCTACTAAAATAATGATTACAAAAATAAATAAAATACCAATCTTTCTTTTTGATATTTTCATTTTATACACATCCCTTAACTTTTTTCTTTTTATTTTTTTCTTAAGTTTTGTGCCTCTTTTTATTTTATCCGTAGTAGTTTTGCTTGATTCCTTTTTGCAAAATACAGTCTTATTATACAATATTTGCCAAATTATGTCAACACTTTTCTTTGGATTTTGGTCTTTTGAAAGTTCCCTCATTTTCATTTGATATGAAAAGCTACTGTAAATTTTAGATAAGCTAAGCTCTTATAGAAATTCTATGTCAAAAAATTAGAGAGAATGTCTTTCATTTCATTCTCTCTATACCTTATCTACCAGTAACTGGTAACTTTTTCACATTAGATGAACTAACTTCCTTACTTTTTTCATTTTTCTCAATTTTTATTTCAGGTTTTTCTTGTGGATTATTATTCACTGTCACTTTGTATTGTTCATGTAAAACCACTTGTAAAGGAATTAGTTCTTGGTAAGCTTCATATCCTTCCTTTGCTCTTGTTTCCTTCAAATAATACTTTCCAGGAATCAAATGTTTTAACTCAATTTTTCCCTCTTTATTTGTTTTTAAATCAGAATATACTACTTTTTTATTTTCATCTAATAATTGAAATTCTGCACCTTCTAATTTCTTCTTTGTCTTACTATCTTGCTTTATAATGATTATTTTTGTTTCATTTTCTGGATAACTATCACTTTTTTCTCCTCTACCATCTTCATAGGTCATGGCTGTTAATGCATAATCTTGTTTACTACTATTAGGTGCTGCTCCATACAAAATAGGTTTTGTTTGCACTTGACTTTCGACTGTCAATTTAAAAGAACCTTTTTCTGTCATATTTTTAATAGGGATTAATACTTTGAATTTTTCATTCGATGAAAATTCATTTTTAGTAGCATTTTTTATATCTGTAACTTTGATTCCTCCTATATCTTTTGCATTTTCTTTGATTATATTGATTTTATAATTTTTTATATTGGCTCCTGCTGATACAGAAAATGTCTTAGATGCATATTGTGGATTTAATTTATCTTGTTTCCATTCTTTATCTTGTTTATTAATTTCTAATGTACTAGATATTTTTGTTTCATTGGAATGATTGGCGTTATTAATAATTTGATTCATAGCATTTAAAGTTCTTCTTCCAGCATCTCCAATTGCTTCATAATCAGCTGGATTATTGCCATGTATATAACAATAAACAGCCTGTTTTGTTGCTGTAAAAGCTTCTTCTTTATTGGCAACTCCTAATTCTTGTATGGACTTATAAGGATAACCATTAATAATCCTTCTCCATAGTCCCACATCTGTAATGGCTTCTTTTACAGAAACCGTATAAGCACCCTCTTGTGCTCCGTACCTTTGTCTTATCCAAACAATAGGCTGGATAATTGACTCCATTATAACTATATTGAACATAACCTGTTTCTACAACTACACCTTTATATTTTAATAATTGACCACAATCACCTGCTGAATACATATGAGCTGAATTAATATAAGGTACTGCATATACCGCATTTACAAAACCTAAACCATTCATAATAAAAATGGTTAGTATGGTAAGTAATTTTTTTATTTTGCTTTTCTTTTTTTTCAATTTATCATTCTTCCTTTCTTATTTCTTTTCAATTGCTTTGATACATCTTCTGTAATTTTCTTCATTTTCTACACAAGTAATTAATGTTATGATATTATCTTCTGTATCTTCCAGACATGATAAATCTGTATCTTGTATAATATAGTTCTTTTTTACGAAATATTCTCTACTAGCACCATTATAATAGTAAACAATTTTATCACCCTCTTTTAGTCTTTTTACTTCTGCAAAATAATTGTTTTCATATCCTCTATTATGAGCTGCTAGACAAACATTTCCCATCCATTGCTTACTTTCCTCGAAATGTCCAATAAATTTGTCTAGCACCTCTTTGGTTGTTCCTTCTGCAATACTAGCATTTAACTGAATACTTGGTATTTCAAGACACCAATCTTTGTTTTCTTCTTTGGTATGGATTTGTAAATTTGAATCAATATTCTCTATTTTATTTTGACTACTTGGATTTACTTTAAATCCTGCTTTGAAAACAGCATTTTGAGATTGAAAATCAAAATGAGAACTAAATACATTTAGAATAAAAAATAGAATAGCAGAAATAATTATGCTTACTATATTAATATACCATGTACTATATGGAAAAGTACCTATTTTACCACGCTCCTTTATTATGTAATAATTCCTATTTCTTTTGAAAAATTAGAAATAATTTTTTCGAAAAAATTCTGTGAAATAATTCTTTGAATTAAAAGTTAACTTCTGTCATTATAATAATACATTTTTTCCTTTTTGTAAAGCACTTTTCATCGCAAAATTCGACATTTTTACTTATTTATGTTACTGTTCAGCGTTATTAATATTGCTTTTTATAGTGAAAGTTTAATATATTATTTTTAAAATACCGCGTAAGCGACCAAACGAGCAAAGCGAGTGCGAATTGGAACAACCTACATCATTTAAATTATATAAAATTATTGTTAAAAATAATTTTATATAATTTAAATATCAGAGGGTTGTGACACCAAGGTATTAAAAAATAATATATTAAACTTTCACATAAGAAAATAAATCATAAGTCTGAACAGTAACTTATTTATTACAATTTATCGTTATTAATCTTATATACAAAATTTATTACTTATTAAAACTCTTTCATATTTAATTCTAAATAAAACTCCACACCATTGTCTCTATTCACAACACCATATTCATTCCCATAATTACTCATAATAGCTTTAACAAAGGACAAACCAATACCTGTTCCCCCATCTTCTCTATTTCTAGATTCATCAATTTTATAAAATCGATTCCAAATTCTAGCTATATTCTCTTCTTTAATCGTATCCCCTGTATTAAACACTTTCACTCTAACTTTATTTTTCTCTATATCTACCTCATTTTCAATTTGGATATATTTTTCGCCATCCAATTCTTTGATATGCTTAATGGCATTGGTTAAATAATTACTAATCACTTGTTCTATGTAAAAATCATCTGCGAAAACAGTAATTTCGTCCATTGTTTGAAATTTAATTTCAATGTTTTTTTCTTCTAGCATTACTTGTGATTTTCGTACAATCTCTTTTTCTAGTTCAACAATATTAAATTCTTTATCTTGAAATTCTCTCTTGCCATATTCTAATTTCATCAATTCTAGTAATTGTTTTACTAATCGGTCCATTTTATTGGTTTCATCTAAAATAACTTCGGCATAAAATCTCCTATTTTCTTCATCTGAATTAACATTTTCCAATAATCCCTCGCTATACCCTTGAATTAAGGCAATTGGTGTTTTTAATTCATGTGACACATCTGATATAAAACTTTTTCTCATCTCATCTATTTGAGATTTTTCTTCAATATCTTTTTCCAACTCTATATTAGTATTTCTTAATTGCTTAATTGTCCTCTCTAATTTATCAGACATCGCATTAATACTTTTTCCTAGATGATTGATTTCATCATCTGCATTGGTAATTTTATATTTATGACTGAAATCTAAATTCGCCATTTTTTTAGCGATATCGTTTAACTCTGCTATCGGGTCACCAAATTTTCTTGATACATAAGATACAATAACAGCAGCAATTAAAATTGCAAATCCTGCCATTAAATATAAAAAGTTATTCGAAATTTTTACACTCTCTTGAATAGACGTAATTGGTATTCTAATATATAATAAATAACCATTATCTAAAATAGCAGATAACAAAACATAGGTAATACCATTTTTATTATCCATTATTTTTTTAATATTAAATTTCTCATCACTTTCTATCATTTCTTCTGAAGCACTATAAAATCTATTGGTCATTTCGCTCATTTGTCCTAGTGTAGAAAAAAAGTCTTTATTGGATGTAAATACATTAACATTTTGGTCATTTTTAATTAAAATATCAAAATTATTATTAATCGCCATTTTTTCTAATTGCGTTTCTAAATCCATAATTTGAGAACCATTATAATAATGATTTACTACATCATAGACTGATTTTAATGCTTTTGTCTTACTATATAAATAGAATTGCCCAAATACAAAGTTATTGACTAATATAAGAAATAGAATGATTAGTAAAATAACAAATGATAATGTCATAAAAAGTCTTACTCTTACTGATTTTAGTGCATTCTTAAATTTATTCATTTCCGTTCCTTTCTGTTTTTACGCTTTTCTTTCAAATTTGTATCCAATTCCTCTCATGGTTTTAATATATTTACCTTTTTTCCCTAATTTATGTCTAATCTTTTTGATATGACTATCAATGGTTCTAGAGTCTCCATAGTAATCATAATTCCATACATTGTTTAAAATCTTATCTCTTGACAAAGCTATATTTTCATTTTCAATTAGATAAATTAATAGTTCATACTCTCTTAAACTTAGTTCAATTGGTTTGCCATCTACTTTTACCGTTCTACCTTCTTTATCAATCTCAATACCTGCATAATCTTTTATTTCTGTGGTATTTTTGTTGGTTCTTTTTAAAATGGCTTCTACCCTTGCTACCAATATTTTAGGACTAAATGGTTTGGAGATATATTCATCTACTCCCAATTCAAATCCAAATAATTCATCTTGTTCTTCTCCTCTAGCGGTCAACATGATAATAGGTATTTTGGATTCTTGCCTAATTTGTCGAAGCACAGACCATCCATCCAATTTTGGCATCATAACGTCTAACAAAATTAGTGTGATTTTATTTTTATTTTCTTCGAATATCTCTAGGGCTTTTTCTCCATCTTCTGCCTCTAAAATACTATATCCTTTGGCTACTAAAAAATCTTTAATTAATTTTCTCATTCTTTGTTCATCATCAACAATTAAAATACATTGATTGGACATTTTAAATCCTTCCTTTCTCTCATGATATTATAAAAAAAAATTGTGTCTATCTTGTGAAAATACTTTTGTTTTTAGTGATTTTATGTTATACTAGATTAGTAACTTGTTGGTTTTATAAAGAAAGGAGTAAAAATGGTTTTTTTACTCTCATGCCTTGCCATATGTTTTCCACTGGCAATTCTGTTTGGTATTTTATCATGCAAGAAAAGAATTATGGAATGTGAACTAGTATATCTAGTTACTAATTGCTTTAAATTCTTTTTTTTCTTGGCATCTGCGGAATGGATTATGCTTTGCATATGCTTGGCAGTGTGTGGATTAAATAAGATTTTCCCATGGGGAATCTCCTTATTGCTATAATCCAAAAAGGGGCTATCTGTGTTCACACACGATAGTCCCCCTTTTTATTTTTTCATATAAATTGTTTTTGTATCATATGCCAACTCTATGTTTTCCTCTTGTAAAATTTTCATTATTTTATAATTAATATCTTCTCTTTCTGCCACATAACTAGGATAATCCACTGAATTAGTAAAACTACAAATCAAAACATTCAATCCATTATCTGTAATATTATCAAACTTAACAACAATAGAATCATCATAGATAGCTTCTCTTGCTTGCAACATATCCTCTACTCTCTTTTTAAATTTATCCAATTTATCCAATGGTGTATTTAATTCAACACATAAATTCGTACGGTATCTTCTCTTTTCCATTTTACTCCAATTAACAATAGAAGCATTTGCAATGATTGAATTCGGTATATTCACCAAAGAGTTCTCAAAAGTTCTTAGTCTAGTACTTCTAAAAGTTATATCCTCTACTGTACCTTCAAAGGTATCCACTTGAATCCAATCACCCACGACAAAAGGTTTATCCAAAAAAACAACCAATCCTGCAAATACATTTTTAGCTGTATCTTGGGCTGCAAGGGTTAAAATAACGCCTCCAATACCTAATCCAGCAACTAATCCATTTAGATTAACACCCAAAGCAGTAATGATAATAAATCCAGCTATGATGTAGATAATAGCCCTCACAATTTTCAAAGCGAAATCGAACATAGAATCTTCTACATCTTTGCTTGTTTTCTCTTTTATCTTTTGATAAAAAGAAGACTTTGGTGTAAAGCTTGTAGCCAATCCTCTTGCAAACGAAATCGTGCTAATAATAATAAACGCTTTATGGGCAACAAACATAACATCATCTGTTAGCTTGCATGGCTCTTTCAAAAATACAATTGCTAAATAAAATCCTAATATCACAAAAAATATCTTCAATGGATGGTAGAAGGCACTCTCCCTGATATTTTTTGCTTTTTTCTCTCTTATCTTAAACATTCTAATAATGATATATGAAAAACTACTACTAAAAATTCTAAAAAATAAAATCATCCCAAGTGCTGTTAATAGATCAACAACTTGTACAGTAGTAATATTTTCTATCAAATTCGTAATTTGCTCCATTTTTATTCTCCATAATCTTTCAATTTTAACCCATGTAGTCACGCAACTTCTTACTTCTACTAGGATGTCTCAACTTTCTCAAAGCCTTAGCCTCTATTTGTCTAATTCTCTCACGAGTTACTTCGAATTCACGACCTACTTCTTCCAATGTTCTAGCCTTTCCATCCTCTAATCCAAATCTTAGCTTTAAGACCTTTGCTTCTCTTGGTGTCAAAGTATTCATAACATCCTCTAGTTGTTCCTTCAATAAAGTGTAAGCAGCAGAATCATGAGGAGCTGGACTGTCATCATCTTGTATAAAATCTCCCAAATGGCTATCATCTTCTTCCCCTATTGGTGTTTCCAAAGAAACTGGGTCTTGTGCTATCTTCTGAATTTCCATAACCTTTTCCACTGGTATTTCCATCTCTTCTGCTATTTCATCTGGGGTTGGTTCTCTTCCCATTTGTTGCAATAAATGTCTTGATGTTCTTATCAATTTATTAATCGTTTCCACCATGTGTACAGGAATTCTTATGGTTCTTGCTTGGTCGGCAATTGCTCTTGTAATAGCTTGTCTAATCCACCAAGTAGCATACGTACTAAATTTAAAGCCCTTGGTATAATCAAATTTTTCAACTGCCTTAATCAATCCCATATTTCCTTCTTGAATTAAATCTAAAAATAGCATTCCTCTACCCACATATTTTTTGGCAATACTTACTACTAATCTTAAATTAGACTCTGCTAATTGTTGTTTTGCTTCTTCATCACCATCTAGGATTCTTTTTGCTAAATCTAATTCTTGTTCAAAAGTCAAAAGTGATATTCTTCCAATTTCTCTTAAATACATTCTAACAGGGTCATCTACATTAATACTTTCATAATTAGTATCTGTTATTTCATCTAGTTTTAAATCCTCTACTTCTTTTAAATCTTCAATATCTGGTTCTTCTTCTAACTCATCTGATAATAAATCGACTCCTAATTCCTCAAAAGCATCAAAAACTTGGTCAATTTGTTCTGGATTGACATCATCTAATTCTGTTGCCAAATCTCCATAAGTTATTTGACCCTTTTCTTTGGCTTTTTTTAATATGCTATTTACTTTTTCTTCTTTTAATTTACTATCTATTTTATTTTCTGCTTTTTCCTCTTTTTGTGTTGGTTCTTCTTTTTCTTCTTTCTTGCTTGCTTTTTTATTTTCTGCCTTCTTTTTAGCTTTTTCTCTTGCTTCTTCTATTTTCTCTGTTTTTGTATTGGTAGTCTTTTTTTCCTTTTTATCCACTGCTTTTTTATTTCCTTTTGTCTCTTTGTTTTCTTCTTTCATCTCTTCTTTTTTCTTTGCCATCCTTGAATCCTTCCTTTCTAAATTGTTTCCATCTGTCCGGAAAAGAATTTTATCAATTTTGCTTACTAATTTTATTTAAGCGAATGCCAATATCTCTTAATTCCTTCTCCAATTGTTCTTTCTGATTACTTTCTAAATTTTGTCCTAACAATGCTAATATTTCAAATTTACGATGACTTAGCTTGTCCCTCTCATAACCTTGCATAACATCATCAATCGCTTTTTCCATATCTTGAATCTCATAATCATCTGCCATAATTTCTGTAATATGATTTTGCTCTCTTTCTCCTAGCATATCTATCATGCTATTTATATTACTATTTCCTTTTTCAAATTCTTCATACAGCTTTTTGGCAATTTCTTGATTAATCGTATCTTTAAAGTCTTCTACTTTAATATTTTGTTGCATGATTTGAAAAACATTCATATCTCCTGTTAATAAGATAGATATTGCTGTATTTTCTCTTTTTCTTACCTTTTCTGAAATAGGATTTTCTTCTATTTTTTGCTCGTTTATTTCAAGTCTTGGTTTCTCTAAAGTCTTTTCACTTTTGCTACGATACATTTGTTTATTAACTTCTGCATAAATAGCTTCTTTGGATATATCATACTCTTTGGCAATTTTGTCTATATAGATTTCTCTTTCTATGGTATTGTCTACTCTAGCAATTAGTTTTGCAATTTCATTTAAAAATTTAATTTTATCATTTACACTCTCTAAATTCAAATTTTGTTTTAATACTTTTACTTTAAATTCAATCACAGAAAGTGCCTTTTCCACTAAATTGTTAAATCTGCTATTTCCATATTTAATAATGTATTCATCTGGGTCTTTTGCTCCCTCCATTTGTAAGATTCTGATGTCGCATCCCATATCTTGTAGAATATCCAATGCTCTTATTTTAGCAGTAAGACCCGCCTCGTCGGAATCAAAACTTAGTATGATTTTTTCTGAGTTTTTTCTAAGTAACCAACCTTGTTGCTGTGTTAGTGCTGTTCCTAATGGTGCCACTACATTAGTAATTCCTCTTTGATGAAGGGAGATAACATCCATATAGCCTTCTACAATTAAAATTTGCTTGATATCCCCTTTTTTGGCAACATTTAATCCAAATAGATTTCTTCCTTTACTATACACAACATTTTCAGGTGAATTGATATACTTTGGCTTAGAATCATCTAATACTCTTCCTCCAAAAGCGATTACTCTACCTCTTACATCACAAATAGGAAACATAAGTCTGTTTCTATATCTGTCTATATATTGTCCTTTGTCATTTCGATTGACTAATCCTGATTCTAAAATTTCGGTTTCTTCAAATCCTTGTTTTTTCAATCCCTGATATAGTTCATCAAATTTTCCTGAAAATCCAATTTGAAAAGATTTTAAAGTTTCATTGGTCAATTTTCTTTTTTTGATGTAATCTTGTGCTATTTTTGACTCTGGTTGATAGAGATTTTGGTGATAGTAATTGGCAGCCCATTCATTTACTTTATATACTTTAGCTTTTAACAATTCTTTGGCTGCATCTCCACCATTTTCTAAGGTTGGTAATTGTATATTGGCTCTTTCTGCTAAAGTTTGGACTGCTTCCACAAAATTAATACCTTCTATTTTAGTTAAGAAAGTAAATACATTTCCTCCTACCCCACAGCCAAAACAATGAAATATTTGCTTGTCTGGCGATACAGAAAAAGAGGGAGATTTTTCATTATGAAAGGGACATAGCCCAAAAAAATTTCTTCCGCTTCTTTTTAAATGCACATATTGTGATATGATATCTACAATATCATTCGTTTGCCTTATTTCGTCTATCATTTCATCACTATAACGTTGCATTTTTTCCTCACTTTCTTTCAGTTTAGTTTCGGGAAACCCTTGTTGCACTTGAATTAGCACCAAAATTCGTACCATATTCCCAATCAATCCATATAGTTATATTATTCGACGGATTTTACGTAAATCCTTCTTGATTTTTAAAAAAATTGCCAAAAGATTTATCTCTTTTGACAATTTTCTACTTTGCTTAATAGCATCATTTTATTGTCTAATTTATGGATTATTTTCGCATAATTAACCCATTCTTTTGACTCTTTTTTGCTAATCTCATTCTCTGCCTTGTATTTCATTTTATGCTCTAAATTAGACCAAAAATCCATTGCCATGGTTCGAATTTGAATTTCTACTTTAACATAGATATTTTTTTGCGTTATCATAATTGGTACTTCTACAATTAAATGATAACTAGCATAACCGCTTTTTTTAGGATAAGTGATATAATCCTTCTCTTTCAAAACATGAATACCAGGAATTTTTTGTATGCAATCTTTGATAGAAAAAACATCTTTTTTCAAAGGACATACAATTCGAATGCCAGCAATATCGTTTATATTTTCAATCATATTCTTATACGTAAGTTTTATATTTCTCTTTTTCATCTTATGTACAATACTTTCTGGTTCTTTAATTCGCGTATGGATATGGTCTATTAAGTCATACTGATAAAATATTTTGAATTCATCTTTTAAAATTCCTATTTTGGTTTCTAATTCTCGAATCGCTATGGAATAAATAAACATTAGCTTTTCAAAAGTTTTGTCTTCTACTTGTAATGTCTTGTTATAATCCATAAAGTTTTCTATTTTTATTAAACTGTCTGCTTGTTTCTTTTTGTGTTTCATGTAAGCCTATACACCTCTCTTTATATTTAGTATATGCTTGATATTATCGTTTTATTGTTATCAATTGATATTTTTTTTGTGTCTTTTTCGTGAAAAACCATAAAAAAATGAGACCTCATTTGTCTCATTTAAATCTTGTTATCAATTCTTCTTGTGTATAAATCACTTTTTCTCCTGTTTTTATATTTTCAACCTCCATTTTATCTCCCTCTGTTTTATCTCCTAAAACAATCATATAAGGAGTTCCCAACACTTTACAATCTTTCATTTTACTGCCTATACTTAGATTTTCTCTGTCATCTAAAATAGCTGTAATTCCTTCTTTTTGTAAAGTGATATATAGTTCATTTGCTTGTTTTACTTTTTCGGGATTATCCATTTTTGGAATAATTTGAATTCGATAAGGAGCTATCGTTTCTGGTAAAGAAAAACCACAAGGTCCCCATTTCGTGTCATTGATTAAACATTGCTCATATAATGCTGCTACGGTTCTACTTACTCCTATTCCATAACATCCCATATAATATAAAGATTGTTTTCCCTCTTGATTCGTAAATTCTCCATTCATTATTTCAGAATATCTAGTTCCTAATTGGAAAATATGTCCCAATTCCATCGTTCTTATTTCTTTAAAATTTGAAATATCTTCTATTCCATATTCTTCTTTCAAATACTCTTGGTAATTCTCTTTTTCTAATATTTCTGTATTTAAGCCTATTTTTGCTTCTTCATCATAAAGTATTTTATCTTCCCCTTGTTCGGAAATCAGCATAAATTCTTCTGATTTTTTTCCTCCCATTGCTCCATTATCTGCAACGATAGGAATTACATCCATTCCTATTTTTTCAAATATCTCTAAAAATGCTTTTCTAGTATTTTCATAAGATTTAGCCATTCCTTCTTCATCTGCATCAAAGCTATAAGCATCTAACATAGGAAAAGATTTTCCTCTTAATAAATATCCTCTGGTTCTAATTTCGTTTCTATATTTTTCTCCAATTTGATAATAGGTTACTGGTAAGTTTTTGTAAGATTTTAATTTTTCTCTGGCAAATTCTAAGATTGCTTCTTCTCCTGTTGGTGCTAAACAAAATGTTCCTTTATTGGATTCGGTTATTAGCATAGTTCCATCTTCTACATAATGGTCATATCTTCCTGAGTTTTTCCATATCGTATCTGGTTGCAAAGTTGGCAGTAAAACTTCTATACATCCATATTTATTTAAAGTTTCTACAATTATTCTTTCTATATTTCTTCTTACTAATAGTGGTACTGTATGATAGGCAAATAATCCTGCACCATATTGTACTAATTGTCCTGTTTGTAACAATATGCTTTGACCTGGATACATTTCATCTATATTATTTAATTTTACCGTTCCTAGTCCTGTTTGTGACAGTTTCATGTAAATCCCTCTTTTCCTTTCATTTTTTATGATTCTTCTTTGATTGCTTCCCTTTCGGGCATTGGAGCCTCTGGTTTTCCTTCTTTATTTTCAGTTGATTCTTCTTCGTCTTTTTCTTGTTCCACTAATTCATCGATTACAATTTGTTGATTTTCATCCATTTTATATTTTGGTAACTCTGGTAATTCTTCTAAAGAAGCATAACCAAACATTCTTAAAAAATCATCTGTAGTTCGATATGACATTGGTTTTCCGGGTAAATCAATCTTTCCCGCTTCTTCAATTAATCCATATTCTAATAATTTATAAACACAAGCATCTGCTGAAACGCCACGTATAGCTTCTATTTCTGCTCTACTTATTTTGGGATTATAGGCAATAATTGCTAATGTCTCTAGTGCTGCATTGGATAAATTTGGCTTATTTCTTTTATCCACCACTGGAAGGATAACATCTTGTAATTCTTTTTTGGTACCTAATTGATAAGATTGATTAATCCTTATGATTTCAATCCCTCTGGCTTGTTGCTTATATTCTTCTTGCATACTAGCTATGATATTTTCTATGTCTTCTTCTGATATTTCTAGACTTAATATTAATTCTTTTTGCGTAACTGGTCTTCCAGCTGCAAACAAGATAGCCTCTATTGCGGATTTTAATTGATTAATTTCCATTTTTTCCTCTTTCTTTTTTAATTGTACATTGATTACATTATTTTAGTATATTCTATTTTTTGTCCTATACATTATGCCATGAATAGCCTATTTTGTCAATAATTTTGAATTTTTTAAGTTTCCCATTTTTCTTATTTTTTAATCTAAAAATTATCCTATCTAGTAAAATGAAATGATGCGCAGTTTGGTAGGACACTATTCATACAGATAAGCCAGATTAATTCTTATCTATTTGAACTATAACGAAACTATTTTATAGGATTAGTCCTACCAGTAAAGAATGGAATTTTACTAGATAGGATAATTTTTAGATAATCAAATCATTGAAAAACATTAAAACTTAAATTTCAAATTTTCTTGCACTTTTAAATGTAATATGATACTATACTTTTAATAAAAAAAGGGAGGTATCCTTTATGGAGGAAAAAAAGAATTTAGAAGTAGTTTCTGGAGATGGTTCAGACTTAAATATTTCACCAGTTTACGAGCATCTACATGTTGGCAAACCTAAATCTGCCAAAGAAAAGCCAACTGGTATTGTAATTCCAAAAGTTTCAAATAAAACTTCAAAAAAGGAAAAAGATAATAAGGAAGACGAAAAAAAGGAAGAAAATTAAATTTTCTTCCTTTTTTATTAATTTGGAAAAGAATTGTTATTTGGCTATGCTGAGGCTGTTAAAGCTTTGCTTGTTACAGCGTCAGTATGCGTTAGCTGGCGCACAAGTTTTCAATTTATGAGGCGTACGATGGTACGTTGATTAAATTGAAAATGAAGTGCAACAACGCCAAATGATAATTATTTTTCAAATTACTCTTCTACTTTTTCAAACAACTCTTTACTAACACCACACAAAGGGCAAGTCCAATCTTCTGGTAAATCTTCAAACTTCACACCCTCTGCCTCTTCATCGTAGATGTAACCACAAACTGTACATTTATATTTCATCCTATTCACCTCCCAATATACTCTCTGCTAATTTTTCCATCTGTATGATTGTTTCTTGTTTCATCGTGGATGGAATGGTAACAGATGGTTCTATGATAGTAATATCTTTCATTTCTTGTAAAATACCTTTCATGGTTTTGGCTGCTGATGGAGCCCAAGAACCATTCTCTATCACACCAATTTTTCTATTTTGATAATTTCTTTCCTTTAATTTCATCAAAAATTGTTGCATTGGCACAAAAACACCCGCATTGTAACTAGAAGCCGCTAAAATAATTTTATCATAACGAAAAGCATCTTCTACCGCTTCTGCCATATCTTCTCTTGCTAAATCCGTTAAAACTACTTTTTTAGCACCTTTATCTTCTAAAATCTCTTTCAACTTTTGTGCTGCTTGAAAAGTATTTCCATGAATCGAAGCACAAGCTATGAATACGCCATCATCTTCTGGTTGATAACTACTCCATATATCATATTTTTCAATATAATGTCCTAAATTTTCTTTTAAAATTGGACCATGTAAAGGGCAAATCATTTTAATATCTAATGTAGAAGCTTTTTTTAATAAAGCTTGTACTTGTGCTCCGTATTTTCCTACAATTCCAAAATAATATCTACGAGCTTCACAATCCCAATCTTCTTCGGTATCTAATGTTCCAAATTTTCCGAATCCATCTGCCGAAAATAAAATTTTCTCTGTTTGTTCATAGGTTACCATGACTTCTGGCCAATGTACCATTGGTGCCATAAAGAATTGTAGTGTATGCTTTCCAATCTTGATCGTATCTCCTTCTTTTACTACTATTTTTTTATCTGTTAAATCGATGTCAAAGAAATTTGGTAACATATTGAATGTAATAGCATTTCCTATGATTTTCATAGCTGGATATTTTTCTACTAATAATCCTATATTATAAGCATGGTCTGGTTCTAAATGAGAAACAACTAGATAATCTATGGTTTCTCCCTCTAATGCTTTTTCTAAATTTTCTAGCCACGCATTCGTAACTTTTCTATCCACTGTATCTAATACCACATTTTTTTCATCTTTAATGAGATACGAATTATATGCCATCCCATTAGGAACCTCATATTGTGATTCAAATAATCGAATATCTTTGTCATCTGCACCTATGTAAAATATATTGTCTGTTATAGTTGTATCTTTCATCATTACTCCTTTCTTAAATTATGTCTCATTTTTTCTATAATATTCTTATTTTTTTGTATTTCTATTATATCAGAAAAATTTGAATTGTAAAGCGATATATGTATAAATTAAAATATTGTTTGTATGATTAATTCAATAAATAATATAACAAAAATTATTTTTAAAAGTGGCTCTATAATTTTGTTAGCTTTTTTCATTGCTAAGCCAGCTCCTACATAATGTCCTAACATAGAACTTATTGTCGCTGGAATTGCTATGGCTAACATTACTTTTTTGTTTAGTATAAATGTTACCATTGCAACTAAGTTCAATGAACAAACTATTATATTAGCATTTCCACTTGATTTTACCTCATCTATTTTGAATATTTTAATAAATATTAAAATTAAGATAGATATGCTACCTATACCTATTGTTCCACTATATATTCCTACTATTAACCCTATTATCAAAGATAATATCAACCTTTTTTTGGGTGACAAATCTTTTATGGGATTTATTTGTTTTTTTACAATCTTATCATTTTTCTTGTTTAATTTTAAATATTTCTTTATAACTGAAAAAATAAAAAAAATTATTATGAATGAAATTAATATATATTGTAAATAAATTTCATTGATATATAGTATTAATTTTGAACCTGCATATGTCCCTAACATACACAATATAGAAAATATAATTACTAATCTCAATTCATAATTTTTATTTTTTACATATCTCATAGCAGATACCAACATTCCCCAAAACGAAACAAATTTATGTGTTCCATAGGCATAATGTACTGGTAGTCCTGCTACTAGGTATGTAGGAACACTTATTATGGAACCACTTCCAACAATTGCATCTATGATACCTGCAACAAATATTAACGGGCATATTATTATTAATTTATAAAATTCTATCATTTTTTCCAGTTTTCCTCCACTTTTTCAATATCTATTAACCATCTTTTGCTTAATCTATAATATATTTTATGGTCACTCAAATGGAAGCCTTCGTATATAACCTTTCCTGCTCTATCATATACAGAAAAAGCTTTTGCATGTGAAGAACTAACCAATACTTTTTTTATTTCATTTTTCAGAATATTAGGTATAACATATTCATACATCATTTTAAATCCTATTCCTCTATATTCCTTTTGTATCACAAAAGCTTCAACAACAGCATATTGTTCTATATCTTTTAGTTCTTCTTTGTAATCTATTTTATCTAAAAACTCTCTTATATATTGCTCCCCTTTTACCATAAAAACATGTCCCACTAGTTTTCCATTAATTTCAGCACAAAATACATTAATCTCTAAATCCTCTCCCTTTTCTATTTTTTCTAATAAAGTATTGTATTTTTTCTTATCATGTTCATATTCATTCCAATCATCGTACATATTATTTTGTTTTTTGTTTATTACATGTTGTTTAGTTGGTTCAAGAATTTTTTCTAAATTTAATTTAATCTTATCTAATTCATCTTTACTTGATATTGAATAATATTTAATATTTTTTTCTTCCATATTTTTCTCCTTTTCTAATGGCTCTTACTTGCTTTTATTTTATATCATAAATCGACATTTTTTCATAGTATTTTGCCAATATTTATAAAATATTTTGTTATCTTTAATCATTATGAATACTCATTCGATTCGACACTTTTCTCTTGACATCGATTCTATTTAGGCATATACTAAAGCCATAATAAAAACATATTTATACAGTACAGAGCTTTCCTCCCACAGGGAGAAAATTTTTACTGTATAAAAAAACAAAAAAGGAGGCTATAGAAGCATGGATAACTTAATAGAAATCAGATGGCATGGTAGAGGGGGACAAGGTGCCAAGACAGCATCTTTATTACTTGCCGATGCTGCTTTCAACACAGGCAAATACATTCAAGGTTTTCCTGAATATGGACCAGAAAGAATGGGAGCACCTATTACCGCTTACAATCGTATCAGTAGTAATCCTATTACCATTCACAGTAATATTTATGAACCTGACTATGTCGTAGTTGTAGATGATACCCTTCTAGAATGTGTTGATGTAACAGCAGGACTAAAAGAAACAGGTGCCATTATTATTAATACTACAAAATCAGAAGAACACTTAAAAACTGCTTTGAAAGGATATAAAGGCAATATCTATACCATTGATGCTAGAAAAATATCAGAAGAAGCTTTAGGAAAATATTTTCCGAATACGCCTATGCTAGCAGCCATTGTAAAAGTAAGTGGTATCATGACAGACGAAGCTTTACTAGAAGATATGAAAGGGTCTTTTCAACATAAATTTGCGAAAAAGCCAGAAGTCATTGATGGTAATATGAAAGCTTTAGAATTAGCATTAAAGGAGGTAAAAAAGATATGACAGAAATTAATAACAACACACCTATGGAAAAGCTAACTCCTGGTGGTGATATTTATACTGCTGGAAATGCAAGGGAATTTAAAACTGGTGATTGGAGAAGCATTCGTCCTATTTTCTTAAGGGACAAATGCAAACAATGTGGACTTTGTTTTCCTGTTTGTCCAGAGGATGCCATCCCAGTAAATAAGGAAATGTTAAGAGAAGATTTTAATTATGATTATTGCAAAGGATGTGGCGTATGTGCTAAAGTGTGCCCATTCGGCGCTATTGAAATGAAGGAAGAATAGTTTGAAATAACTCAAGAAAGGAATGATAATAAAAATGAGTATAAGAGAAAGATTAAGTGGTAATGAAGCAGCAGCTACTGCTATGAAGCAAATCAATCCAGACGTTGTAGCCGCCTTTCCTATTACCCCATCTACTGAAATCCCTCAATATTTTTCTACCTTTGTAGCAAATGGAACAGTAGATACAGAATTTGTTGCCGTAGAAAGTGAGCATAGTGCTATGTCTGCTTGTATTGGAGCAGAAGCAGCTGGAAGTAGAGCCATGACAGCTACATCTGCCAATGGTTTATCTTTAATGTGGGAAATGATTTACATTGCTTCTAGTTTACGATTACCAATTGTTTTATCTTTAGTAAATAGAGCCGTATCTGGTCCTTTAAACATTCATTGTGACCACTCAGATGCTATGGGGGTTCGTGATAGTGGCTGGATTATGCTATTTTCAGAAAACAATCAAGAAGCCTATGACAATACCTTAATGGCTCATAGAATTGCAGAACACAAAGATGTCATGTTACCATTAATGGTATGTCAAGATGGATTTATTACCTCACATGCCATCGAAAATATTGAATTAGTAGAAGATG
>CAOKVW010000004.1 GCA_948472955.1 uncultured Clostridium sp.
TAGCATAGAATTATGGTATGAAACGATATGATTTAATAATTTTTACTTTTTTTCATGAGTAGAAAATAAGGACTTGGGGACTTGGGGACGTTTATGATGTCCCAACCATTAGGTTTGGTAAATAATATACGTCCCCATGTCCCCATGTCCTACGCTGTCTATCTACGTCTACATCCGCAATTATTGGTATTATTATTTGAATTTGAAACTATATTAACTCTTGTACTTGTTCCATTCGAGCTAGTTACCTGATAGCTACGGCCATTATCTTCTTGTGGACAGCCACAATTATTAGATGTATCATCTTGAATACTCCTAATGGTTATCACATTATTATCATTATTACAATTATTATTATGACAAGAACATCTCTCTTCTCTTCTACAACAACATGAATTTTCTCTTTCACATCTATTTAAAAATCTGGTTATGACACAAGTAAGAAATGCTGTAATATAACTAATAATAGCATATACGATAGCAGCAATTAAAAAGTTTAAGTTATTTACTATAAATGTAACGATTAGAAAAACTGCAAATATAATAGCAGCAACCAATATAGGGTTTTTCAAGATTTTTTGCAAAGCAATTGAAATGATAATGACGGCAATTGGTAATGCAAAAAATATAAGTAAAATATTCATAATTCCTCTCCTTTTCATTTTTACTATATTTTATGCATGATTACTATCATTTGTTAAACCTTACCATTTTCTATGCTTCATACTCTACTTTTACTAAATATAATCCTTGGGGTGGTAATGTTTTCCCTGCTTTTGCTCTATCTTTTTCTTTTATAATAGTAACAATCTCCTCTGGCTCTATATTACCCAATCCGACTTCCACCAAAGTTCCTGCGATAATTCTTACCATGTTATATAAAAATCCATTTCCTGTTAATTCAATCCATATCCTATCGTTTTCTTTTTCTATGATTTCTGCTTTATAGATGGTTCTTACACTACTTTTGGAACTAGTTCCACTTGCTTTAAAAGCTTTAAAATCATGTTCTCCTTCAAAAAAATGAATGGCTTCTTTCATTTTATCAACATTTAATTTCATCCCAATATGTGTTTCTAAATTTCGATAAATGGCTGTTCCAATTTTTGAATTGTTAATTATATAACGATATGTTTTTCTTTTACAAGATAATCTACTATGAAATCTCTCATCCATTTCCTCTGCTGATTTCACCAAAATTGATTTTTTTAAATTACTATTAATGGCTATTGCAAATTTTTCAATGGGAATATTCGAATTGGTTTTAAAATTGGCCACTTGTCCTAATGCGTGTACCCCACTATCTGTTCTTCCAGATGCCATTAATTCAATTTCCTCTCCTGTTATTTGTTCAATGGCTTTTTCTATGGTACCTTGTATGTTCAGTTTATCGGGTTGTTTCTGCCATCCATGAAATTCTTTGCCATCATATTCAATTACTAATTTTATATTTCTCATATCTTTCTCCTAATATAGGAATGGCAAGTTTGTACCTGTCCCAAACTTGCCATTTAATTTTCCTCTTGTTTCTTTTCTTCTTTTATTTTTTTTAATCTACTTTTTCTCTCTTTTTTCTCAACCGTAAATCTTTTTGTCACAATATTATTAATTAAAATTTTCTTTAAGACATCTTCTCTTACATCAGCAATTAAAGTCCCATCTTTTGCTACTGACATCTTACCTGTTTCTTCTGATACTACCACCACAATACTATCCGATTGCTTCGATATTCCAATGGCTGCTCTATGTCTGGTTCCTAATTCTTTTGCAATATCTTTGTCATCTGCCAATGGCAATACACATGCTGCTGCTGCAATTTTATTTCCTGCTATAATAACGGCTCCATCATGTAGAGGGGTTTTGGGCTCAAATATATTAACTAATAATTGTGGCGAAACCTCTGCATTCATTGGAATTCCTGTTGCTATAATATCTTGGATTGCAATATCTCTTTCTATTACAATTAGTGCTCCTGTTCTTGCTTTGGAAAGCTCTGTTGCCGCAATTACTACTTTATAGATATCCTCTTTCGTTTTGGTTGATACATCTTTGTCAATTCCAAAGAACTTTGTCAATTTATTGGTTCCTAATTGCTCTAATCCTCTTCTTAATTCCGGTTGGAAAATAACAATAATAGCAATAACTCCTAAATTCATAATACCTGTTAAAATCCAGTTTAAAATTTTTAAATTTAAAAGCCCACTGATCCAAGTTGCGATAATAAAAAGTGCTATTCCTTTTATTAATTGCCACGCTCTAGAGCCTCTTAATACTTTAAAAAAGCAATATAATAAAAATATTACAATGGCTAAGTCTATGATTAATGTAATTAATTCTAATGGGTTTTCTTGTAATGATTTAATATAAGACATGATATTGTCTTTATAAAAATTTTCCCAATTCATTCCTAAATTGATTACCATTTATTTCTCCTTTTTTAGTTCTTTTGTAAAAATTACTTCTTATAAACGTAGTTTGAAAAAGAATTGTTATTTGGCTAGGCAAACAAATTTTTAATTTATGAGGCGTGCGTGGGCACGTTGATGCTGAGGCTGTTAAAGCTTTGCTTGTTACAGCGTCAGTATGCCGTTGCTTTAAATTAAAAATGATGTTTAACAACGCCAAATGGCAATTATTTTTCAAACTTAGCCCATTAATGCATATATAAGAGTAACCCCTGTTCCTGCTACCATCAAAAGTGCCAACACTCCTGCCATAATTTTTACAAATATCTGTCCTTTATCATATTGTCTTTTTGATGCTTTCTCTTTTGGTTCCTTCTTTTTCATTTGACTCAATCCTTTCTTCACATTCTATACACTACTTACTATTATAACATATCTTGTCAAAAATTCAATTATTTCAAAACAAATTCCAAAATTTTCTGCAAAACCTTAAAAATTTCACAAATAAACTATGGAAGAAAATAAATTAGCAATTCAAAACCAACTAACTAATGAAGATATAAAAAACTTAATATATACAATAAGAGGTAAACAAGTTATGCTAGATAGTGATGTAGCTATGTTGTATCATTACACAACTAAAAATATAAATAAAGCTGTAAAGAGAAATATAGATAGATTTCCAGAAGATTTTTGTTTTCAATTGACTGAAATGGAATTTCAAAATTTAAGGTTCCAATTTGGAACCTTAAATAAAAAAGTCAATAATGGAGAGGTAACTAGAAAATACTTGCCATATGTTTTTACTGAACAAGGAATTTCTATGCTGTCTGGAGTATTAAAGAATGAAATTGCTATAAAAGTTAGTGTTAATATAATGAGAGCTTTTATTGAAATGAGAAAATTTTTAATGGTCGGAGTGTTCTTATAGGAACTTTTATGAAATGCTGATAAATGAATAATTACACGACACAGCAAAAAGCATATTTACATTATTTTTCAAAATTTTGTTTTGTTCGCTTGTATTTTAACAGATAATATTGTATAGTTATAAACATAGAAAATGAGAATAAGCAGTGTGAGTGCTACCACTTTACATACACAGTTTTGACTGTGAGAATGGGGGTGGTGCTATATGGTAGAACAAGCTATGTTAATGATAATATACTTACTTTTCTACGGTTTAGTAGGAATGACTATTATAGCATTTGCCTTGATTATTGCAATAGTAGTAATTTTGAGCAAATAATAAAAGCACCACATTATGCTTTGCCGAGCTATGTGGTGTTTTATCAATTCTATTGGTAGCACACATTTCTGTGGCTCTCATTTTCTATTTTTATTATACATACATTTTTTTGTTTTGTCAAATATTAAAATCCACATTATTGCAGAAAATTTATATTAGTAATTGAATTTTTCACACATTTATTATTTTTTCTACTTTTTTATAGTTTTTATTATTTCTGTGGATTGTATTTTATTATCAATTTTGTTTTTTATTGTACTCAAAAAATATCCCTCTGCTCTAAGTTCGTCTTTCATGTTTAAAATTTCTTCATAAGTAAACCATCTTACATTTGATATTTCGTCTCCATCTATTTTAATATTTTCATCTACAATTTTAGTATCAAATTCATAAGTTCTGCAACACAGTCAGATTCTGTCATTGTTCGCCAATTAAAACCGTAGGCTTCCATTACTGCTTTGTCGTTTTCTTGATGTGCTTTTCTTAATTCCTTTGGCATTGTAAGTTCATTATATAAATCCGCAAGAGAACTTTCCGGAAATAGTGATCTTGCTGTTAATATTTCCTGTGCTGTTTTTTCAATTCTTAATTTGTGTTTTTCTGTTAAGTCTGGAAATGGAAAATTATTATAAATAGCTGGTGAATATCGAATATCACTTTTTAATCTTCCACAAACAATTTTAGTCCAAGCCATATGAACATTTGATGTTAATATGCCAAAATCATAAATAGATATATTAGGAATTATACTACAAGCATTACTTGCTATTACAATAGGATCTATAAATCCTATTGGAATATATTTTCTATTTTGTGATGAATGTTCAGGAATAATCAAATATGTTGTTTTAGGTTGTCTATTTTGACAAAACAAATATGGATATATAGCCATTTTTCTTATTCTATCGGCATTACTTTTTTCTCTTAAAGTTTTTACTTTTAACAATCTTTCATTGATTTCTTTAATATTAGAAAGTAAATTAGGTGCAATATTTTCAAACCAAAAACAATATCTTGTATATTTTCCCTCTTTATCGTGCAAAAATTCTCTTGCTCCCATAAAAGGTCTTATATAATCCTTTAAAATAGGATATTTCTTTTCAAAGTATTCTTTTTCTTCAATCGTTAATAGCAATCCACCATCATCAGTCGGGGGACTTCCAGTAGTCATTTTAGGCATATTATTTCTTGGTATATTGGTTCTATTAGTAATCCAAATATCAGCAGTAGGTTGTAAGTATGGGTTGATATGTTCACACTTTAACATTTTATTTTCACTATATATTATTTTTTCTTTTTTCACTTTTGCATTTGAAAAGCCTACTATTACACAATGAACATTAGCTTTTTGAGTTGCTTCATTATCCCAAATAAATGTTGTATAAGCAAATTGAATTTCAATATTTCTTTCTTCAATAAGATATTTCCAGAATGTAGGTACACTTTCCCCTTGACAAACTGAATTGGTAGAAACAAAAGCAACTTTTATTTTTCCTGGCATAACATTATCTATAAAGTCACTTGCTTTCTTAAACCAACAAATAACATAGTCTAGTTTAGTTTCGATTGCTCCTTTTCCAAATATATTAGCCATATCATCCTTTTGTGTTTCATTTTTTAAATATTGTCCTACAAATGGTGGATTTCCCATGATATAATTCAATTCTTCTTTTGGAACAATTTGATTCCAATCCATTCTTAAAGCATTTCCTTCGGTTATATTAGTATAAGACTTTAAAGGTAAAAAGTCTAAATTCAAATGTAAGATTTCCTCTGTTTTCTTCATCATTTGACTTTCAGCTATCCATAAAGCAGTTTTTGCAACAGTTACAGCGAAATCGTTGATTTCTATCCCATAAAATTGACCAATAGAAACTTTTATTGGATTATAGGTACTATCTCCAAATTGAATTTGTCCGTTTATTTAACTTTTCAAGTGCCTTATTCTCTAGTCTCCTCAAGGACAAATATGTTTCCGTTAAAAAGTTACCACTACCGGCACGCTGGATCCAAAAATTTTAGTTTTGCTATTTTCTCTTGAAAAGCTATAACATTGTCTTTTATTGCTTTTTGTGTCGTTAAATTCAATATTTTATTTTCTAATTCTTCTTGTAAGTCATTCAAAAATAATGGGTCTATTACTTTGTGGATATTCTCAATTGATGTATAGTGCATTCCACCAGTACGTCTCGTTTCAGGATTTAATGTACTTTCAAATACAGCACCAAAAATAGTAGGTGAAATATCGCTCCAATCAAAATCTTCACTTGCTTTTGACAATATGATTTCTTTTACTTTTTCATTTAACATTGGAATTTCAATATTTCTATCTGCAAATAATCCACCATTCACATAGGGAAATTGCGACAATTCTTCTGTCATGTAAATATCTCTATTTTCTATTTTGGTGTCTAATACTTTGAATAAATCAATTAAGGCTCGTCTTAAATCTTTTGCTTCAAAACGTGCTAAATAATCATGAAACATATTGTGTCTTCCAAATAATCCAGCATCTTCTGCATATAAACAAAAAACTAATCTAACGCATAACATATTTAAACTTTTTAAAGTTTCTTTATTTTTAGAATCTTTATATAATGGTAAAATTTCATCATATATTTTGCCAACCAATTCTCCTGCTTGAATCGAAACTTGTATTTCTTTTTTTATATTACTATTCCCAGTGTCTACCATAAATTGTAAACGATAATATTCTTTTTCTAAATCTTTCAATAATATTTCTTCTGGTTCTCCATTTGGATTTTCCATGTTATAAATTAAAAAAGACTTAAAGTTACAAGTAATAACCCATTTAGGATGCTTTGATAATGGTAACTCTGCAATATACTTTTTAGCTTGTTGAAATGGATTAAGAAGTGAACCATCGGATTGCCTAATTCCTTTTTTTAAATCCTTGTCTATACTCTTTTGTTCTATTAAAACTTTAGTAGATGGAATATAAGCATCTATAAAACCTGTATTTTTATCTATATGCACTTGATCTTCAAACTCAATAAATTCTTCTGGTCTATCAATTCCATATACTCTGCTCAATAATTGAATCCAAAATATTTGGCTTTGACCTTTTTCGTATCCTTTATCTTTCCAAAATTCTGTAAATTGTTTTGCCGCTTGCTTTTGTTCCTTTTCTGTCATAGTTATCCTCCAAAATTACTATTCTATTTTTACCTATATTATCACAAAAACAGACAATTATCAATTAATTGTCTGTTTATATTTTGTAAATGATACACACTATTATATTTTATCCTTTCATAACTTCCCATATTGTATTTTCTTTTAAAACATTATCCTGCGAAATCTTAATAATATCCTTTAATTTCTCCTTTGCTTTTTGTAACTTTTGCACATCATTAGCATGGACATAAGCCAGTACTTCCTTGTTATTTACCCTATGTGCTACTTTTTTCGCCAAGACAATTCCCACTGTTGCATCTATATCTTGTTCTTTTTTCTCTCTTCCTGCCCCTAAAAATCCCGCCAATTTTCCAATCTCTTTGCTATCAATTTCTTGTATAAATCCATTTGTTTCACTATAAATCGGCTCTCTATATTTTGCTTTTGGTAATTTTTCTAGATTTTCTAGATAGGTAATATCTCCCCCTTGTCTTTTCACCAATTCCATGAATTTAAAATAAGCCTTTCCGTTCGTAATATTCTCCAACAATCTTTTTTTATTTTCCTCTAATCCTTTTCCTTTACCAGATAACTGAAGCATATAAGCACCTAACTCTAATACAACTTGCTTTAAGTCTTCTGGCATATCTCCTTGTAAAAATTTAACCGCTTCTATCACTTCCAATGAGTTTCCAACTGCATATCCTAAAGGTTCATTCATATTGGTTAAGACACAAACCGTTTCTCTATTTGCTAATTTTCCTATTTGAATCATAGTGTTAGCTAAGTTCCTGGCATCTTGTATATTTTTCATAAAGGCACCTTTTCCCACTGTTACATCTAGCACTATTTTTTGGGCACCACTTGCAATTTTCTTGCTCATAATACTAGATGCTATTAGTGGAATACTTTCCACACAAGAAATGCTATCCCTAAGTGCATACAACTTTTTATCAGCAGGTGCCAAATTCAATGTTTGCGAAATCATGCTAATTCCAATTTCTTGCACATTTTTCACAAATTGTTCCATTTCAATGGAGGTTTGATAACCTGGAATGGCTTCCAATTTATCCACTGTTCCACCTGTAAACCCCAATCCTCTACCTGACATCTTAGCCACTGGTACTCCTAAGGAACTAACTAATGGTAAAAGGATAAGAGAAACTTTGTCTCCTACCCCTCCTGTGGAATGTTTATCCACAATCGCCTCTCCTAGTGTGGATAAATCTAATATTTCTCCTGAATGAGCCATTGCTAATGTCAAGTCTGTTGTTTCTTGGTGTGTCATTCCATTTAGATAAATTGCCATAACCAAAGCTGCTACTTGATAATCCGTTATTTTGTCTTGTGTATAGGCATTCACAAAATACTCAATTTCTTCTTTTGATAATTCTTTCTTATCTCTCTTTTTCTCTATGATTTCTAAAAAGTTCACTCTTATTTCCCCTATTCTTTTGGTTTATCTCTCTACAAAATTTTTCGTAAAACTCCTTCTATGGATAGGACATAACCCATATTCTTTAATTGCTTCTATATGTTTTGCCGTACCATAACCTTTATGTTGTGCAAAACCATATTGTGGATAATCTTCATCCCATTGTCTCATAATTCTATCCCTTGTTACTTTTGCTATAATCGAAGCTGCTGCTATGTTATAACATTTAGCATCTCCTTTTACAATAGAATCATAAGGTATTCCTTTTGTATCAATATGAGTTAAAGCATCCACTAGAATTAAATTTGGCTTTACCTCTAGTCCTTCCACAACCTTGGTAACTCCCTGTTTTGTTGCATTTAAAATATTGATTTCATCAATGACATCCTGTCCTATGATAGCAACCGAATAACGAATGGCTTGTTCTAAAATCAAATCGTATAGTTTTTCCCTCTTTTTTTCGGAAACTTTTTTGGAGTCGTTTACTCCTTCTATCATAGAATCTTGTGGCATAATAACTCCTGCTACTACAACTGGTCCTGCTAAAGGACCTCTACCTGCTTCATCAATTCCCGCTATTTTTTGAAATCCTTTTTCATATAAATCTTTTTCTATTTCTTTTAATTTTGTTAATCTTTCTAGTTCCTTTTCTTTCATTCTTAATCTCTTCCTTACTAATTACACTATTCTTTCATGGCATCAATGGCTGTTAATGAATAGTTTCCGTTATACCCCTTTGTATTATAGATTTCAACTGTTATATTCGTTTCATCAAATTGAATTAAAAATTTTTCATCTTTTTCTAATTGCATTTTACTTAATCCCCAACTTGTTTGTGCATCTGTTGTTAGCCAATAACAAGTAGTGGTATCTGTTATTCCAAAACTAGATGGTATATCTGCATCTGTTGCTTTTAGTAATTTAGCCTCATCCACATAAACTGCATTTCTAACATTTTGTTTCTTTTGTTCATCTGGATTAATGCCCATTTTAAAAGTTGCAGATTCAACATATTCTCTAGCCTTTGCTTCAATGAGTAACATATTTGTCTCCATTTCTTCTAGCTTTGCCTTTTTTATTATATCTGTGCTACCATAAATTCCAATTCCTGCTAAAATTATCATAACCACAATCGTAATGGATAAAGCAATTAAGGTTACACCCTTTGTATTATTTTTTATGTTTTTTATACACATATTGAATCATCCTTTTCTCTTCTATTTTCTACATTATATATTTTTATTTTTATATTTTCAATACAAAGGCAACTTTTTTTCACACAAATTTCACAAAACTCTTGTATGATATGGGTATAATAGGTTATGATAGTAATAGAATTTATCTTAGAATAAATTATAACCTTAGAAAGGAAGGATATTAAATGGAAGAAAATCAAAACAAAGAAGAAAAAGTTCAAAACTTTAAAACAGTACAAAATCCTAATACATACAAAACTATTTATAAAAATGAAGCAACCGCTAAATCGAGAGTTGGTTTTGGAAGAGGTTTTTTATTACCTTTTCTTAGTGGAATGATTGGATGTGCTGTTGTATTAGGTGCTTGTTTTGGAGTTCCCTCTATTCGCACAAAATTAATAAAGGAAGGTACATCTATAACAAATGGAAACAATGCTCCTCAAAATTCAGGATATGTTAGTCAAACTTCACTTTCTAATTATTCTGATACTGCCATCTATGCTGCCAATAAAATTTTGCCATCTATCGTAGGAATTGAAGTAGAATATAATGTAAATTCTCTTATTTCTATGTTTGGAAGACAATCTCAAACCAGCACAGCGACAGCCAGTGGCTCTGGCATTATTATAAGTGATGATGGTTATATTCTAACCAATAATCATATTGTAGCTACCTCCTCTTCTGAATCTTATTACGAGGTTTCAGAGGCTACCAAATTGACAGTTACCTTGTTTAATGATGAAACAAAATACGAAGCAAAAATCATTGGAACCGATGAGCAAACTGACTTAGCTGTTATTAAAATTGAAAAAAACGGTCTATCCAAAGCAGAATTTGCTGATTCTGACAACATTAAAGTAGGCGAATTTGCAATGGCTGTAGGAAATCCATTAGGTATGCAAAGTAGCATCACTTGTGGTGTCATTAGTGCTGTTAATAGGGAAGTTACTGATTCAGATGGAAAGAAATTTACTTTAATGCAAACAGATGCTGCTATCAACTCTGGTAACAGTGGAGGTGCTTTGGTAAATAGCGAAGGAAAAGTGGTTGGAATTAATACCTTAAAGCTTTCCGGAACTGGGATTGAAGGTATGGGATTTGCTATTCCAATTAACGCAACTACTGATATTACCTCTCAATTAATTCAATATAGTAAAGTAAAAAGACCTTATATTGGAATTTCTGGGATGGATTTAGATGAGAAAACGGCAAAAGCCAATAAATTGGTAGTTGGAATCTATGTAAAGTCAGTTGATGATTTCTCTGCTGGCGAAAAAGCAGGTATTAAAATTGGCGATGTCATTATAGAAGCAGATGGACAAAAAGTCACTTCTATGGATAAATTGAATGAAATAAAAAATTCTCATCAAATTGGGCAAGAAATGAAGATTAAAGTAAATCGTAATGGACAGGAAAAAGAATTAACCATTACATTAGGGGAACAACCATAATATTTGTTGATTTTTCACTTTTCGTTCACACAATGGACAAAATTGATTAGTAAAATATAAACATAGTCAGTAAATGCAATACTGATTGAAATAAAAAACATCCCCTTTTATTTTCAAAAAGAGAAGCCAACCGCTTCTCTTTTACTTTTTCATAAAATTTATATCACAATTAAATCCATTTCACTAGTAAATGTTTCATTCCCGTAAGCATAGATAATATATAATGTATCATGTGTTAAATAAAATTCTTTTGAGTTCTCTATTTGGTAGATATCACTTGTAGCATCTCGGCTATAAATATTATAACCCAAATTCTTTAAATCTTCTACTTTCTTTTGCTCAATCGTAATTCCTTTTTTTATTTTATCTTGCAATTCCGACTGATTTACGTTTTCGATTCTTAATATCTCCTCTAGCGAAATCTCTTTGTTATTTCTTAAGTCATAATTATACGTTTGAATAATAACTCTTTGTGCACTTGTTCCCTCTTTTAAATTAGAACGAATCATCACAGATAAAATACCATTTTGCACATTAGCTACATATTCTACTGTATAAATTATATTTCTGTTTTCACTCTCTAGCACACTACTTGTTTTATAAACAAAATCTTCGATTTCTTTGTTGTATCTATTTATTATTTCATTATCCATATTAATATAAGGAATATGAACGTCTACATCATAACTGTTTAATTTGTTGCTTTTTCCTTCTACTTTTGTATAGACAAGTGGCTTATCTTCTTCCTTCTTTTTGCTGTCTTGCTCCTCTTGCTCAATTCGATTGGTAAAAATTTGGTCAAACTCCGTTTTTAGCATTTCAGTTTCTTCTTCTGTTTTTTTGCCTAATTTACTTTCTTCTTTAAAACCCAACATTCTCCCTACATCAATTCTAGCATAAAACTGAATACAAAAAGCAAGGATAACAGAAATAATACATATTATGATAATTGCTACATAAATCGCTATTTGCTTCTTATTAAACACCTTTTTATCTGGTAAAACTACTTTCATGTTAGCTCCTCTTCTATCTCTTTATCCTATTATAGCATTTTTATTTTTTTTTGCCAAGAGTAATTTTGTATTAAGTTTCAGTTTTTCTGGGATACGCTCTTACAAAAAAACCGAAACTTAAAGCAAATTTTTGTTGACTATTTCGCATTTTTGAGGTATGATATGGTATATTGAAATTAAATAGAAATGAGGAATTAAAAAAGTATGTTATGTTCAGAATGTAATCAAAACCCAGCTATTCTTTTTTATAAAAAAATAGAAAACGGAAAAGAATCCATGGAAGGCTATTGTTATGACTGTGCTAAGAAAAAAGGAATCAATCCAAATGAAGTTTTAGCCAAGCAAAATGACATTTTATCCAAAGATAAAGTAAATTTATCTGATATGACAAAACAATTTGAAAGTATTTTTAAAGACTTAGCAGAAAACATCAATCTAGAAGATATTGAAAGTATAGAAGGAGCTATCACTTTTGAAAATACAGACCCAAATGGAGATGAAAATGCTCCTAAAATAGCAGGTGCTGCTATTCCACTTGGTTCTATTTTCTCCAATATGTTTAGTGGACAAAATCCTAAAGAAAAAGAAGAACAAGGAGAACCAATTGGTGCTAGAAAAAAAGTAAAAGTAGAAAAAAAGAAGAACACAAAACAAAATAAAAAGAAAAAGTTTTTAGATACTTATGGAACGAACTTGACAAATAAAGCAAAAAACAATGAACTTGACTTAATCATTGGTAGAGATAAAGAAATTCAAAGAATTGTTCAAATATTAAATAGGCGTTCTAAAAACAATCCTTGTTTAATTGGTGAGCCAGGTGTTGGCAAAACAGCAATTGCACAAGGTTTAGCCATTAAGATTGCCAATCAAAATGTACCTGCCAAACTTTTAAACAAAGAAGTTTATTTATTAGATATGACTGCTGTGATTGCTGGAACTCAATTTAGAGGACAATTTGAGTCTAGAATGAAGGGAATTATCGATGAATGTAAAGAATACGGAAATATCATTTTAGTCATTGATGAAATTCATAACATCATCGGTGCTGGTGACGGCGAACATTCTATGAATGCTGCTAATATTTTAAAACCAGCCTTATCGAATGGAGAAATTCAATTAATTGGTACCACTACTTTGAAAGAATACAGAAAATACATTGAAAAAGACTCTGCCTTAGAAAGAAGATTTCAACAAGTATTAGTAGAAGAACCAAATATTGATGATTCTATTGGTATTTTGGAAGGCATCAAAAAATATTATGAAGAATATCACAAAGTAAAAATATCTTCTGACGTGATTCGCCAAGCTGTTATCATGTCTGAAAAATATATTCATGACCGATTTTTACCAGATAAAGCAATTGATATTTTAGATGAAGCTTGTTCTAGAATCAACTTAGAAAATAAAGACTTATATAAACTAGAAATGTTAAAACAAGAGCTTTCTTGCGTGCAAGCTGAAAAAGAAGAAGTGATTGCTGCTGATTCAACAGAAGATTATCAAAAAGCTGCTGACTTAAAAACGCGTGAATGTCAATTAATTGAAGAAATTGATAAATTAAATAGTAAAATGAAATTAAAGCAAATTACCATTCAAGATATTGCTAATGTCATTGAAAGCTGGACAAAAATACCAGTGAAAAAAATAACAGAAGCAGAAACACAAAAATTATTAAACTTAGAAACCAATCTTCATAAAAGAATCATTGGGCAAGAAGAAGCTGTTAGTAGTGTTGCAAGAGCGATTCGAAGAAATCGAGCTGGCTTACAAAGCACCAAAAGACCACCTTCTTTCATCTTTGTTGGTCCAACTGGTGTAGGAAAAACAGAACTTGCTAAATCTCTTGCTTATGAAATGTTTGGAAGCGAAGATTCCATTATTCGAATTGATATGTCAGAATACATGGAGGGTCATTCTACCTCTAAATTAATTGGGGCACCTCCTGGATATGTTGGCTATGATGATGCAGGTCAATTAACAGATAAAGTAAAAAGAAAACCGTATTCCATCATTTTATTAGATGAGATTGAAAAAGCACATCCTGACGTATTTAACATCTTACTTCAAGTATTAGATGATGGAAAATTAACCGATAGTCAAGGAAACTCTGTAAGTTTTGCTAATACTATAATTATCATGACTTCCAATGCAGGTTCTAACTTAAATAATAATTCTATCGGTTTTGGTGGGCAAACCATTAGCAAAAATAAAATTATGGATAGTCTAAAAGATGTATTTCGTCCTGAATTTTTAAATAGAGTTGATGAAATTGTAGCATTTGACAGTTTAACGAAAGAACAATTATTGCAAATTGTTGATTTAATGCTAAAAAATACCATAAATGCTCTAAAAGAAAAAGACATTGAAATTGAAATCAATAAATCGGCTAAAAATTTCATTTTAGAAAAAGGTACCGATGTAAAATTTGGTGCAAGACCTCTAAGAAGAGCTATCCAAAGATATATGGATGATGAACTTTCTGAAATGATTTTGCGTGGTGAACTTTCAGATGGAGAAACCATAGTTGTCAACTTAAAAAGTGATAAACTAGAATTCAAAATAAAATAGGAGAAGATTATGTTAAAACATGTTCCAAATATCTTAACTGTTATACGAATCTTATTAATACCAGTTATTGTAGTGTTCATTTTTATTGGTAATTATACTTTAGCTTTTGTATTTTTTACCATATCTGGTATCACAGATATAGCAGATGGTTGTATTGCTAGAAAATTCAATTTAATTTCTAATTTTGGAAAATTAATGGACCCTCTAGCTGATAAATTAACACAAATAGCTACCTTAGCTTCTCTTGTATTTACTAACATCATCCCCATTTGGATTTTACTCATTGTATTTTTAAAAGAGTTTATTATGATTTGTGGTGCTTCTTTCCTTTATGGAAAAGATGTGGTTGTTTATAGTAGATGGTATGGTAAACTTGCCACTGTCCTATTCTACATCGCTATCGTTATTTCTCTTTTATTAAAACAGTTTAATCTAAATGGAATTTGGCAAAATCTTGACTTAGGACTATATACCTTAGCTTTAGTAGCAACGATTTTCTCTTTAATTATGTATGTAAGAGATTTGTATCAAAAGGGATTTATTGATAAACAAGATTTAAATAAAGAAGTTACTGTTGATAAAAAAGAAAAAAAGAAGAAATGAGGTAAAGTTAAGCAGATTGTCAAGAGGAACAAACCTTTTGGGCAATTCTTATTATCTTACTAGAAAGGTTATTATATTTTTTATGAAGCAACAATTCGTGGGGACCGACAAGCTACAGTCTGTTAAGAATTTACAGACTGTGTGATGTTGGGAGTTGCAAATAAAAAATTATAATAATCTTTTATTAATTATTCTAAAAATTGCCAAAAAGGTTCGTCCCTCTTGGCAATCTGAATTTTTACTCAAAGTCTTCTATTAATTGATTCAACTCTTGTTTTCCATTCACTTGAATTCCATTTTTCATATTAATTTTATCTGTATCTGGTAAATACTCTGTTGTTATCCCTGTTGTTTCCATTTCTTGTTCCGTCCCGTCTTCTAAAACCTGATAAATTGTTACCGTTCCATTTTTATCTTTTACTCTATAATGTTCTCCACAATCTCCTTGTTTTTCTTGGTATATAACAATTGCATTGGTAGCAAAATCCTGTATCTCATAATCTTGGTACTTTTCTTGTATCTCTTCTTTTGATAGATTTACAAAATCTTGTGGTAAATTCGTATATTCACTTTTGGTATGTCCACATTTTGGGTAATAAGTTTTTATGGTTAGAGAGCAATTGGGTGACGTTTTTTCTTCTTGCGTATTAGCTTTTACTGTATTTTCATATTCCATTTCTTCGTATTCATCTGTACATTCATCTAAGATTTCTTCTTCTGCAATTTCAGTTTGTATTTTTTCAACATCTTGACTATGCTTTGGTGTAAATACCATTACTGCTGTAAGTATAGCTCCTATTACTACAACAATAGCAAGCATTGTTACAATTAATTTATTCATAAATCTAACTCTCCTTTTTTACTTTTCAATAGTATTTACTGGTTTTGTTAAATTTATACAAATGGCATTTATTTTGTACTTAGCAAGCTTATTTTAATTGTAATGTTATTATTTTATCAATTTTTCAATTTTAACTTTTCCTTTTCTCGTTACCTTTATAGTAATCTCTCCCATTCTATCTGTTCGATAAATCTCTGTACCGTAAACTCTTTAATCTCTCTAATACACTATCATTTGGATGCCCAAAATTATTATTTTCTCCCACTCCAATCAAAGCAATTTTTGGTTTTATTTTATTTAAAAATTCTTGTGTTGAAGAAGATTTCGAACCATGATGCCCTACCTTTAATATAGTAGTTTTTAATCTATTCATATTTTTGTATTTTTCTAAAATCGTTTTTTCAGCAATCTCTTCCACATCCCCTGTAAACAATACAGAGAAATTTCGATATACCATCTTACAAACTAATGAATTATTATTTAACACATTTTCAGCTATTTTATTTTGAGAATCTGGCCATAAAACATGAAAAGACAAATATTTCTCGATATTAATTTTCTGTCCTGCCTCTACTACCATAACATTACTATTTTTTTGTTTTACCATATCCATAAATTTCTTATAATTTTCACAATTTTCAAATTGTTTTCCTATGATTATATTTTTTACTCTGAATTCCTCCATAACAGTCAGCAATCCGTCCGCACATGGTCCTGATCAAAATGGCTAATCATGACATAATCTATACTTGTAAAACCTCTATCCAATAAGTACGGAATGACTGTCTTTTTTCCCACATCAAAATGTCCTGTCAAATCACCTCCTCCATCCATTAAAATCGTCTTATTACGAGGAGTCACAATTAATGTACAATCTCCCTGTCCCACATCTACAAAATACATTTTTAAATCTTTTGGTATCAAATACGTGCTAACAAAAATAATTAAAATAACAGTCATAATCCTCCAATACTTTTTCTTGTTTTGACGAAATTTATATTGAAACAAAGCAATTATATTTCTAACTCTCTTTTGCGTTGGTATCAAATCACTTGCATGATAAATCTTATAAATTTGATTTCCCATCCATAGACCTATAAAATAGAAACAAATCATCATCTCATTTGGGGTTGGCATATAAATTTTAGAAAACGGCAATTCGCCAAATCTACTAATTAGATTCAAAAGTTCTAAACCCAGATTCAAAGGTATTGCGAATACTTTGGCAATTGAAATAAAAACAAATGATACGATAATACAGAAAAATCCTGTTATAATAATAGGACCAATTATGAAACTTACTAATAAATTGGTTATTAAAAAATAAATTCCTATGATATTAAAATGATAGCATAAAAATGGTAATATCATAATTTGAGCCGATAAACTTACTGCTACCATTTCTTTTACTTTTTCAACAACTATCCACTTTTTCTTTGCCTTTTTGGTAGTAAAAATCTTCTTTATGGTTGGTTGAAATAAAATAATTCCAATTGTTCCCAAATAAGATAACTGCAAACCTACATTTAAAATCAAAAAAGGATTATACCATAAAATACCTAGTAAAGAAATGGCAATTGAATTCCAAACATCACCTTTTCGATATACAATTTCTCCTCCTATGGTGATAATCCCCATTACAACTGCTCGTACGATAGAAGGAGAAAATCCTGTCATAAATGCATAAAAAATTAAAATAATAATGGTAATAATTTTTGTTCTTTTCTTTCCTATTCTATTTTTCAGTAGTTGTTGAACTCCAATTATGAGATAGCCAATATGCATACCTGATATAGCCAAAACATGTGAAATATTTGCTGTTTGAAAATTTTCTTTTACTTCTTCTTGTATATCTTCGGTTTCTCCCAATAATAATCCCTTTAACATACTTGCCTTCTCTTTTTCAAAAATGGCTTCTATTTTCTGCTTGCTATTTAAGCTAACCTGATTCGCATACTGCAAAATAACATTTACTTGCTTTTTGGCTATCACCTCTATTTCATTAACTTTTACTCTTCCTCCTATTTTTAGTGTTTTGAGATATTGTCTATCATCATATCCTCCTTTATTCCTTTGTTTAGATGGCTTTTTATATTCACCTTGTAATTTCACTTTATCTCCATATTCTAATTCTTTATTTTTTTTACTTACTTGAAGGAATAGATTAAAACTTTTTGTATTTAAAACTTTTACTTGATATAAATAATAATAAGGCTTCTCTATTTTTTGACTCACTATAACACCTATTATTTGAATGTTTTCGCCATCTTGATACAAATTGTCATAGGTAGTATTTTGAAATAAAACGATTGTATTGGAAATGATAGAAAAAACAATAAGAATAAAAATTACTTTTGCAGGGATAACTAATTTTACATATTTATAATACCTGCTCCATGATAATAATTTGAATTGATGTTTTTTAGGAAAGCACAATAGCTTTTTTAGAATATAATACGTTGCAAATATTAGGATATAACAAGGGACTATACTAAATTCAAAGTATAGTCCCCATAATATACCTATTATATATCCTATTACTGCAACTAAAATTGGTCTTTGTTTCATAAGCCTCCTTTTTTAATTGCTATGGCATAACTCTTCTTGCCCCTACATAATTTTTGTTATAATATCCTGAATTAATGGAATCTGTTGTAACTCCCCTAGAAGGATTAGCTGCGTGTACAATTTTTCCTCCACCAGCATAGATTCCAACATGATTGATACCTGATTTACCAAACATAACTAAATCTCCTGGTTTTAAATCATTTCTACTAACAGCAACGCCATTACTATATTGACCTGCTGCTGTTCTATTTAAATTTACACCATGTGATTTATACACATAAGAGGTAAACCCTGAACAGTCAAATCCACTTGGAGACATTCCTCCATACACATATCTACAACCTATATATTGTTGTGCTGTTGCCAAAACAGTGTTTCCTTTTCCTGATGGTGCAGGTGTTTCGGTTGTTTTCGCTTTTTCTGGTTGTTTTTGCTCTGTTTTATTATCCTCCGCTTTTCTTGGTGTTGTTGTACTTCTAGATGTTTCTTTTTTTGTTTCAGACAATAAAGATGATGAGATATATCCTTCTTTTCCACTTACTTTCACTTGGCTCCATCCATTTGATTCTGCTACTACTTCTACTGGTGTATTAACAGATAAAGTTGTTACAATTTCAGAGGATGTACTTGCTTCTTTTCTCACACGTACCGTTGCTGAATTGATATATAATGTTTTGCTAACCGCTTGTGGTTGTTGCTCTACGGTTTGTTCTGGTTGTTGTGTTTCTTGTGATTGTTCTTGTGCTGGTTGTGTAGATGTTTCTGTGGTTGGCTCTTCTTTTTTCTCTTCTTTTTGTAATTTTTCTTTTCGAATCCATCCTTTTGTTGTTTGTGCTTCTACACATACCCATCCATTCATAATTTCTATAACATTAACTTCTTCATCTTTTTTTACTTCGATTGTATCTGTTGCATTGACAACTGGTACAATTTTTAGTTTTGTATTTTCTGTTACTTTTTGTTTTCCAAGTTGTATTTCTTGCTCTGGTTTCTCTTCTTGATTTTGTACTGTCTCAGTTGTTTCTACTTTATCAGAATCTGTACTGTTTTCTTCTACTGTTTCATTGGTATTGATTAGGTCTTGTCTTAAATAGCCAGTAATTCCTTTTACTTTTACCTTATACCAATCTCCCGTTTTTTCGATTATCTCTACTTCTTGATTCATAGTAAGTAATTCTAGTATTTTTGCGTTCTCATCTGCTGTTTCCCTAAGGTTTGCTGTTTCTACGCTTACTTTTCCTGTATTAACTGCTAAACTTATATTGATAAAAAATATACTTATGATTCCTATAATCGCCATAATTACAATGGTTTTTATATTCATTTTACTTTTCATTCCCCAATTGCTCCTTATTCATAATATATTACATTCTTGTTTCAACGTTACTAAGTATACTACTATAAAATCTATTTGTCAAGTTTTAGAATTTTCCAAGTTCTGGTTTTGAGAAAGAGACCTTGAGTGATGTGCCGTAGTCGTAACCAGAGACCATATATTTATTTGTTGCAATACCGCGTAAGCGACCAAACGAGCCATTTATTGTGAGTGCGATTGGAGCAACTTACAAACTAGTATTTTTTATTTTGTAAGTTGCGACACACAAGGTATAAAACAAATAAATATATGGTCTCTGGTTACGACTACGGCACATCACTCAAGGTCTCTTTTTCAAAAAAACCGAAACTTAATACAAGAATTTATTGAAAAAAAAATAAAAAACGGATATAATAAGTACAATAATCAAAAAAACAAAAAGGAGTCGATTAACCATGTTATCTCAATTCATCATACTTGTAGTACTAATTGCATTAAATGCCTTTTTTGCAGCAACAGAAATAGCCTTTATTTCTTTAAATGATGCAAAAATAGAAAAACAAGCAAAAGAAGGAAACAAGAAAGCGAAGCAAATTGAAAAAATGATAAAATCACCTAGCAAATTTTTAGCCACCATACAAATTGGAATTACCTTAGCAGGATTCCTATCCAGTGCCTTTGCCTCTGACGCCTTTGCTGAAAAACTAGCCCCTATGCTATATGACCTAATGCCATTTATTAATTTGGGTATCTGGAAAAGTATTTCCATTATTATCATCACTATTATTTTATCTTTCTTTACTTTAGTATTTGGAGAATTAGTACCGAAAAGGTTTGCTATGAAATACTATGAAAAATTATCCTATGCTACCATTGGAATCATTAGGACTATCGCTATCCTAACTTCTCCCTTTGTTAAATTTTTAACAATTGTTACAAATGGCGTATCTAAACTATTAGGTGTTGGAGAAAATGAAGAAGAATCTGTCACAGAAGAAGAAATCAAAATGATGATAGACCAAGGCGAGGAAAAAGGAACCATTAAAGAAGAAGAAAAAGAATTACTTAATAATGTCTTTGAATTTAATGATATAACCGTTTCTGAAATTATGAGACACAGAAAAGATATTTTTGCCGTAGATATTAATATTAGTAATGAAGAATTATTACAAGAGCTTTCCCATGAAGAATACCGTTATAGTAGAATTCCCGTTTATGATGAGACAATCGACGAAATTAAAGGAATTCTATATGTAAAAGATGTATTAAAAAATATCAATAAAAAATCTTTTAAAGTAAAAAATGTAGTAAAAGATGCGTATTTTGTATCACAAAATAGATTGATAAATGAAGTATTCAAAGAATTACAAAAAAACAAAAAACAAATTGCTATCATTATTGATGAATACGGTGGAACAGCTGGATTAATCACAATGGAAGATATTTTAGAAGAACTCGTTGGAGACATTTTCGATGAATATGATAAAGAAGAGAAAGAATATGAACAAATAGACCAAAACACTTATATACTAAGTGGAAGTATGACAATTAATGATGTCAATAAATTACTGGAAGCCCAAATACCAGAGGGAGATTACGATACACTTTCAGGCTATTTACAAGATACCTTAGGTAGAATCCCAGAGGAAGAAGAATTACCTATGATTGAAACAGAAGCTGTAACTTATAAAATAGAAGAATATGAAGATAAAAGAATTTTAAAAGTTAAAGCATGTAAAAATAATATAGAAGAAATCGAGGAAAAATAAATATGAAAAAGAAAACCATCTTTATTTTAATAGCTGTCCTAATTTTGGCAATCTTAGCAGCAGTTATTATTTATCAAATAACGATTCAAAACAATAAAAATTATGAAATAGAACAAATAAAAGAATACCATTATTTTATTTTAAAGCAAAATGATACTTATGGTGTTATGGATAAAAAAGCAAACATTCTAATTTCTCCACAATACGATGAAATCATCATACCTAACCCAGAAAAAGGAATTTTTATATGTTATCAAGAAAACAATACTAAAATATTAAATGAAAACGGAGAAGAAATTTTAACACAATATGATAATGTTCAACCAATTCGCCTAAAAAATATTACTAGTAATTTAATGTATGAAAAAAGTGTACTTAAATACACAAAAGATGAAAAATATGGTTTAGTCAATCTCGAAGGAAAAAAGATAACGAAACCTATTTACGATGAAATAGATAGTTTGCCCTATAAAGAAGGCGAATTAATGGTTCGTGAAAACGAAAAATATGGCATTATCAATATAAAAGGAAATCAAATAATAGAAATTTCCTATGATAAAATTGTAACAGATGAGTATTATACCGATGAAAATCGCTATCAGTACGCAGGATATATTGTTTCTATTAAAACGCCAGAAGGTTACCGATATGGATATATCAATCATCAAGGAAAAGAGCTTTTAAATACAGAATACAATGATATTTCGCGAGTGACAGAAATGAAACATGACACTACCCCTTACTTGATTTGTGCTAAAAATGGACAGTATGGAATTGTCAAAAATGGAGAAAAAATTTTAGAAAATGAATATCAATCCATTCGATATGATATGTCTAATCAAGTATTTGTTGTTGAAAAAAGTAAAAAATATGGGATTGCTAATCTTGATGGAAAAATAATTGTTCCTCTACAATATCATCAAATAGATATTACAGGAATTTACTTATATGCTCAAGATGAACAAGGAATCACTGTGTACAATAATGATGGAACGCAAGCTAATGTAAATGCTAATATGTCTATCTTAAAAACCAATAATGAGAAATACAACATTAAAATTAGCAATGAAAATGGAACCACCTATGGTGTTATCAATCAAGAAGGAAAACAATTAATAGAAGAAAATTATAATTATATCGAATACTTATATGATAATTATTTCATTGTCAGCAATGAACATGGAAAACTAGGAGTTTTAGATGATAAAGAAGCTATCAAAATTGATATTAAATATGATGCTTTACAAAAAATGCAAGGTACTGATTTAATTCAAACCACATTAGCAGAAACCAAAACAACTCAAATCTACTCAAAAACAATGGAAAAAATTTGTGAAATGCAAAATGCTACTTTGGAAATAGAACCAGACTTTATTAAAATATTCAATGAGACAGAAACAAAATATTTTTCTAAAGAAGGGAAAGAATTGAAAAATACACAGGTTTATCCAAATAATAAATTATTTGTTAAGGCTCAAAATAATCAATATGGATTTGTTGATAGCAAGGGAAATCTAGTTGTAGATTACCAGTACGATAAGGCTTATGAATTAAATGAGTATGGATTTGCCACTGTAAAAAAAGATGGGAAATGGGGCTCTATCAATGAAGATGGAAAAGAAATAGTATCTCCCGTTTACGAAATAAAAACTGAAAAAGCACCTTCTTTTATCGGAAGTTACTATCGTGTAACATACGGTTCAGGTGAATTTTATTACACAGATGCAAAATAAAATTACTTTTTTTCTGGATTCTCTAATTAGCAGTTTCTTGTTTAAACTCATATATATTAGTAAATACTAATACTGTTAAAAATTAACTTTTGAAGAAGGTGTTAATTTGAAATTAGGAATCGCCTTATCTGGTGGAGGAATTAGAGGCATTTCACATGTTGGAGCATTAAAAGCCTTAGAAGATAATGGAATTAAAATAGATATCATAGGAGGAACTAGTTCAGGAAGTTTAGTAGCCTCCTTATATGCGATGGGCTATTCACCCTATTATATTTATATCTTATTCAAAAGATATGCCAAAGACATTATAGCTATTAATTCTACACCCATTATATCTGGAATAGGAAATTTTATGATGAATAAAAAAGTTTGTATACCTGGCTTAAAAACAGGAGAAGAATTAGAAAAAGCTTATAATGAAATAGCCAAAAGAAAAGGCATTCATAATATCTCGGATATTACCAAAATGCCTTTAGTCATTCCTTCTGTTGATGTTACTCTTTCCAAAGAATATATTTTTACCAATAAAATACCAAAAGAAGGTGAAGATAAATCTCAATATATCACTGATATATCAGTTGGAAAAGCGGTACGTGCTAGTAGTAGTTTTCCTGCTGTCTTTTGTCCTTGTGACTTTAAAGAGCATAAATTTTTGGATGGTGGAATATTAGATAATATTCCTGTAACAGAGGTAAAAAAACAAGGTGCCGATAAAGTAATTGCTATTAATTTTAAAGCAGATGACGTAGATGAAACGAGTAATATGATGGACATTGCCATGAGAACCATTGATATTATGGGCAATAAGATTTCAGAGGAAAGTTTAGAACAAAGCGATTTTGTATTAACTGTTTCAACCGATAAAACAGGTCTTTTAGATATAGAGAAACTAGATAACTGTTATCAGTATGGATATGAAGCCGTGTTAGAAAATTTGGATAAAATTAAAGCACTTTATCATTAACGAAATATAAATCATCCTTCTGAATATAATATAAGAAAGACGAAAGGAATGAAATGATATGGAACTAAAATATTTTGATAATGCGGCTACAACAAGAGTAAAAAAAGAGGTTTTGGAAGAAATGTTTCCTTACTTTCACGAAAAATATGGAAATCCTTCTTCTCTTTATAGCATAGGAAGAGCTTCTAAAAAAGCAATAGAAGAGGCTAGAAAAAAAGTAGCAAACTTGATGAATGCTAACCCCAATGAAATTTATTTTACTGGTTGTGGCTCAGAAAGTGACAATACTATCATCAAAGGGATTGCCCATACCAATCGAAAAAAAGGAAAACATATTATTACTTCGCAAATTGAACATCCAGCTGTACTTCATACCTGTCAAGTATTAGAAAAACAAGGTTTTGAAATAACCTATTTAAAAGTCAACAAAAATGGATTTATTGACATAGAAGAACTTAGAAATTCTATTCGAAATGATACCATCTTAATTACCATTATGTTTGCTAATAATGAAATTGGAACCATTCAACCAATTGAAATGGTAGCAAAAATTGCCAAAATGTATAATATCTTATTTCACACAGATGCGGTTCAAGCTTGTGGAAATATTCCGATTGATGTAAAAAGGATGGGAATTGATGCCTTATCGTTATCTGGTCATAAATTATATGCACCAAAAGGAATTGGTGCTTTATATGTTAAAAATGGGATTGCATTTGAAAAATTTATGGATGGAGGACATCAAGAAAAAAACAAAAGAGCTGGCACAGAAAATGTAGCAGGCATTGTTGGATTAGGCAAAGCTTGTGAATTAGCTCAAATTCATTTAAAAGAACATATGCAACAGTTAAAACAATTAAGAGATTATTTTATAACACAAGTAGAAAACAAAATAGAAGGAGCTGTATTAAATGGAAGCAAAGAAAATCGATTGCCAGGAAATGCAAATTTTTCTTTTTCTGGTATAGATGGAGAAGCTCTATTATTAAATTTAGATGCAAAAGGAATTTGTGCATCCGCTGGTTCAGCTTGCACTTCTGGCTCTTCTTCCCCTTCCCATGTTTTATCTAGTATTGGATTATCCAATGAACTGGCTCATGGCTCACTTAGAGTAACCTTTGGCGAAGATAATACCAAAGAAGATGTGGATTATTTAATAGAAAATCTATGCGAAATTATAGCAAAACTTAGAAAATAATATACAAGGAGGCGTTTCTTTCCATGCTTACATATGAGAAGAAACGTCTCCATTGCACATAGCTACAGCACATTTTATGCCATCTACCGCTGCAGACATGATGCCTCCTGCATAACCAGCCCCTTCCCCACAAGGATAAATCCCGGAAATATTTGACATCAATTTCTCATCTCTAAGAATTTTCACAGGAGAGGAACTTCTCGTTTCTAATCCTGTTAAAATGCTATCCGGATTAGCAAATCCAGATAGTTTTGTATCAAAAAATTGAATTCCTTGTTTTAAAGTATCTGATACAAAACTTGGTAATATTTCATGCAAATTAGATAATGTAAATCCTGGTTGGTAAGAAGGAGTTACCTCCCCTATTTGCTGGCTTTTCTGATTTTTCAAAAAGTCTTCCACTCTTTGAACTGGTGCAAAATAATTAGAACCACCAAGAACAAAAGCTTTTTCCTCTAAATCTCTTTGAAAATAAATACCAGCCAAAGGAGAATCACTATTAAAATCCTCTGGTGTTACATTAACCAGAAGAGCTGAATTAGCATTGTTTCCATTTCTTAAAAAGTGACTCATGCCATTTGTTACAATTGTGTTAGTTTCACTAGAAGAAGCCATAACCGTTCCACCAGGGCACATGCAAAAAGTATAGCAAGAACGTCCATTAGCAGAGTGATAGGCTAATTTATATTCTGCTGGTGGTAATCTTAGTTTTGTAATGTGTCCATATTGTGCTTCATTTATCCATTTTTGTAAATGCTCAATACGAACACCAACAGAAAAATTCTTTGCCTCCATACGAATCCCTTTTTCATAAAGAGTTTGAAATGTATCTCTTGCACTATGTCCAATCGCTAAAATAACATGATTGGTTTTGATGATTTCTTCTGCTTCCTTTTGGAGTATGTGCACACCTGAAATATGATGATTTTCCATTTCAAAATCAACTACTTTGGTTTCAAAAAGAAAACTACCTCCTTTTTCTATGATATATTCTCTCATATTTTTTATAATGTGGATTAAATAATCGGTACCAATATGCGGTTTCGAAAGATATAAAATTTGTTTTGGAGCACCAAAATGAACAAATTCTTCCAATACTTTTCTACAAAATGGACTATTAATACCAGTCGTCAATTTCCCATCTGAAAAAGTTCCAGCTCCTCCTTCTCCAAACTGTACATTAGAAGAAACATTTAGTTTTCCTGTTTTGAGAAAATTATCTACACTTTCTTTTCTCTTTTCTACTGCTTGTCCCTGTTCTATCATAATAGGCTTTATGTTGTTTTCAACTAAGGTAAGAGCAGCAAAAAGACCTGCTGGTCCAGCCCCTACAATCACGGGACGAGTTGTTAAATTCTTTTTGGTTTTACTTTTTGGTATCTCCCATTTTTTTATTCTTTGTAATTTTTTATATTTACTTTCGTCTTTGACTTGTATATCAATCGAATAGTTATAATGCACATCCTCTTTTTTTCTGGCATCAATCGATTTTCGAGCAATGTGCCAATCTAATATGTCATCTTTATGAATACCATGCTTTTTAATGGCTATTTCTAATATTTCATTGTCTGTTATGTCTTTTCTGATTTTTATATCACTGATTCTTAACATATGCTTCTCCTTGTTTTAAAATATACATCAATTATAGCATATAAATGCAATCGTAAACCATAAAATGAAGATTTTATTAATTTTAGGAGAATACTTTCCTTTTCCCTCTAATTATTATATAATGTGAATAATGAAACAAAATGGGGAAATATATGGGAAAGAAGATAATTGATTATAGTATAAAAATATTTTGGATTTTTGTCATAGGTAGTGTATTTGGATTTTTTGCAGAAATGCTATATGCATTAGTCTATACAAGGACGCTAGAAATAAGACAGGGATTGGTTTATGGTCCTTTCATACAAATATATGGCGCTGGTGCAGTGGCTTATTATATTCTAATTTCTAATATACAAGAGCCTAAAAAGGCTTTCTTTTCAGGCATTTTTATGGGCGGAGCTTTAGAATATTTATGCTCGTTTTTTCAAGAAATATTTTTTGGTACCATTTCTTGGGATTATTCAGATTTATTTATGAATTTGAATGGCAGAACTAGTTTATTGTATTGTGTATATTGGGGAATGATAGCTATTATTTACTTAAAAATTGCCTATCCTGCTATTCAAAAAGCAGAACCAATCCTTTATAAAAAAAGTATTCGAGTCATTACCGTGTTTTTTGTGTTGTTTATGGCTTTTGATATTACAATATCTTGCATGGCGGGTAATCGACAACAAGAAAGACGCCAAAATATACCTGCTAATAGTGCTGTGGATGAGTTTTTGGATAGGAATTATCCAGATCAACTATTAGATAGGATTTATAATAATAAAAAGGATGTATAAAATACAGTTTTGTAAGAGAGGTATCCAAAATGACAAATTTAGAGTTATATAAAATATTTGTGATAGTAGCAAAAGAAGAAAATTTAACTAAGGCAAGTGAAAAACTTTATATATCCCAACCAGCTGTTACTAAACATATAAAAAATTTAGAAGAGGCCTTAAATACCAAATTATTTATAAGGTCAAATCATGGCATCCTACTAACAGAAGAAGGAAAAAAAATATATGATGAAATAAAAAATCCTATTAATGAGATACTTGAATTAGATAGAAAATATGTAAATAAATCTAGAGATATTAATTTAGGAACACATTCTACTATATTAACTAAGATATTAGGAAATTATATTAAGAATTATTATAAAGAAAATATAGATAGTACGATAAATACTTTTAATTTAGAAAATCAAGAAATGATGAAAAAATTAGAAAATAAAGAAATAGACATTATATTTTCTAAAAATTTAAAATTTAAGTATGACGATAAAAAGATAAAATATGTCCCATTAGGATATTGGCATGATGTTCTAGTTGCAAATCATAATTCTAAATGGAAAGATAAGACCATAACAATAGGAGACTTAAAAAATGAGAATTTTTATATGCCCAGAAAAAGGTCTGAAACACCAAAAAATTTTTTTAATTCAACCCAAAGTAATTATGAAGATTTTAAAAAAATAAAGCATATTACTTACCTAGCTATTGTAGATATTTTGAAAGATATTGAGGGAATTGGATTAGTAACAAAGGAATTTTTGGAAAAAGATTTAGAAAAGAATCAAATGATTTTACTAAAAACAGATTTTAAAATAGAACCTATTGAATATGGTATTTATTTCAATATAAAAAATAAATCCGAACAATTAAATAAATTTATACATTTACTAAAAAAAGATATAACCGAGAGTAATAACTAAATTAAAAATATGTATTTTACAACTCTATGCTCAGCTTTCATAATTAATATGAAAACTAATTATGAAAGGGTGAATTACATGAAAGATAAGTTAGGAGTTATACATGGAAGATTTCAATTACTACATAATGACCATATGAAATATTTATTAGCCGGAAAAGAAAGATGTGAGCATTTAGTAATAGGGATATGTAATCCAGAGATAGATTTAACAAAATACACACAAGCAAATCCACATCGTTCCAAACAGAGTTCCAATCCACTTACTTATTTTGAAAGAATGGAATGTATCAAATATTCTTTATTAGAAGCAGGTGTTAAGCAAGAAGAATTTGATATTGTGCCATTTCCTATCAATTTTCCAGAGAAAATCTTTAACTATGCACCTCAAAATGCTAAATATTATATGACTATTTATGATGAATGGGGAGAAGAAAAACTTAAATCTTTAAAAGAAAACCTAAAATTAGATGTAGAAATTCTTTGGAAAGTAACATTAAATGAAAAAGGAATTAGTGCATCAGATGTTAGGAAATGTATACAAGAAGGCAAAGAATGGAAACAATATGTTCCTCATTTCGTATATCAATACATCACTGAAAACAACTTAGATACTCGCATCAAGAATTTATTGGACAGCGAGGTAAAATGATATGAAAATATATATGATTGTTCTAGATGGTGCTGCTGATAGAAAAATAAAAATTTTAGGGAATAAAACACCGTTAGAGAAAGCCAAAACTACAGCATTAAATCAATTAGCCAAAAATGGTCAAGAAGCGATGATTGATGTAATTGGTAATGAAATTACACCTGAATCAGATTCTGGTTCAATGGCATTATTATCTTATGATCCTCAATTATATTATCCGGGAAGAGGAACATTAGAAGGATTAGGAACTGGTTTTATTCCAATAGGGTATCATTATGTGGCTTTTAGAATTAATTTTGCTTCTTATGAGCAAGATAGCGGTAAATTAGATAGACGAACAGCTAGAGGACTATCGGATGAAGAGTTACAAGAACTAGCTAAAGAAATCAATGAAGGAGTAGATTTATCTAAATATCAAATAAACTTTAAATTATTAGCGTTTGGACATCATAGAGGAATACTATGCTTTTACAGTAAAGAGAAACCGTTATCAGGAAATATCTCTAATACAGATCCAGGTTTTAAAAAAGACGGTGTTTGGGGCTACCCTGTCTCTAATTATGAACAAAAACCACAAAAGTGCTATCCATTAGATGATACCGAAATTGCCAAATTCACAGCAAATTTGGTAAATGAATTTGAAAAACAAACTAGTGAAATTTTAATAAAATCGGAAATAAACCATAAAAGAATTCATAACGGAAAACTACCAGCCAATTATATCTTAATTCGTGATGGAGGTTCACAACCAAAACAAATGCCTAAATTCAAAGAAAAATTTGGTTTGACTCTTTCTATGTATGGACAATTGCCTGCTGAAAAAGCTATAGCAGACTTAATTGGTGCACAATTTACTTTTTCAAAATCATTAGATTTACAATTAGATAAACAATTTTTAGAAAACAGTGCTAAAAGATTAATCCAAGACAAGGCTGATGTTGTTTTTATTCATATAAAAGGGCCTGATGAACCCGGTCACGATAATGAACCTTTTCATAAAGTAGAAGCTATTGAATTGATTGACCAGTATTTTTTCACTAATTTACTGAAAGAAATTCAAAAAGATGATATTATAATTGTAACTTGTGATCATGCCACTCCTTGTGAATTAAAATTACATTCTACTGATAAAGTTCCTGTTTTAATGAGTGGATTTAATTTTGAAAAAGATGGGAGTATCAGATTTGATGAAAACACAGCTCAAAAGGGAAACTGTAAAATACAAAAAGGTATTGATATATTTCCTTACCTAATAAAAAAATTGAAGGAAAATAGTAATGGTAAAAATAAAAAAAGTTAAATTTAGAAAAATTTTAAATTCCGCTGGAAAAATAAGTTTAGAGGTAGAAATGACAGATTGTAATGGAATTAAGGCTTTTGCTTCCACTCCATCTGCTATTCAACCAGGAAAAAGAGAGGTTACGAGTATTCCTTCTTTTTATCATGATTATATGAATGATTTAATAGAAGAAATATGTAATATAGATATAAGAAGTCAAAAAATATTGGATACTATATTAAACAAATATATGAAAAAAATAGGAGCCGATATTTGTCTTTCTCTATCTCTAGCATTTGCTAGAATTATGGCACAAAAAGAACAAATATCGTTAGTAGAATATATCGCTAAAATAGCAAATTATAAAACTAAATATATAGCACCTAAACCATTAGTAACCATATTTTCTGGTGGAGTACATAATACTAAAAGTAAGGGAACCCTCCAAAATATAATGCTTTCCGTTAATATCCAACCATTTTCAAAAGCAATCACTCCTATTTTAGAAATCTATACAGACATTGAAAAACAATTAAAACAAATGAATTCATTAAAAGGTTATGGTTCTTCAAGTGGAATGCTTGTGGATTCTATAACAACAGAAGAAAAATTTAAAATGGTTTTTGATTCCATAAAGAAATTAGGATATGAAAAACACGTAACAATTGCTATTGATGTTGCAGCAGAACATCTTTTTGAAAATGATACGTATACATATCAAGGAGAAAAAATAACTTCTGAACAATTTAGTAAAATACTTGCTAAATATAAAAAGAATTATCCTTTGACTTTCATTGAAGATCCCTTTGCACCAGATGATGAAAAACAATGGAAGAAATTTAAAGAAGAAAATTCTGATATAGCCATTGTTGGAGATGATATATTTGCCACACAGAAAAAATATATCAATCCCGTTTTAGCCAATGGAACTCTAATAAAAATGAATCAAGTTGGTACTTTAACAGGAACTCTTGATACTTTTATGAAAGCAAAAGAAGAAAAAATGATAACTTGCGTTTCTCACCGTTCTATTGAAACAGAGGACACTTTTATGTGTGATTTAGCTTTTGCTTTAGATTCGGATTATATAAAAATTGGAGGGCCACGAAGAGGTGACCGTATTATGAAATATAATAGATTATTAAAATTAGAAGAGGAAAATATGTAATGATTATCGTAACAACAGGTTCTAGATATATAGATATTGATGCTTACGCAAGTTGTATTGCCTACAGAGAATTATTAAATTTACAAGGTATACCCTCAAAGGCAGTTACCACTGCTAAATTAAATGAAAGTATAACAGAGAGTTTATTACAACTAGATACAAAATTAGATAAATATGAAAAAACCGAAAAAGAAGAATATATCCTAATAGACGTGTCTAATAAAGACTATTTTGATAAAATTGTACAAAAAAATAAAATTATAGAAATAATAGACCATCATATTGGCTTTGAATCATATTGGAAGCAAAGGTTACAAGAAAAAGCACACATAGAATTTATTGGTGCAGTTGCGACTATTTTAGTAGAACGATATGAAAAAGTTGATTTATTAGATAAAATGAGTCACGATGTTGCCTATCTATTAATGTGTGGTATATTAGATAATACTCTAAACTTGAAAGCTAAAATAACCACCTCAAGGGATATTAATGCCTACAAAAAATTGGAAACAATAATAGGGAATGGTGAAAATTATAGTGAAAAATACTTTTTAGAATGTCAAAAAGGTATTGAAAATGATTTGATTGCTGCTATACAAAATGATACAAAAATAGAAGAAATAAACCAAATAATTCCCCATGTTTTTTCTCAACTAACTGTATGGGATAAAACTAACATACTAAAAAATAGAACAGTAATATATGATGCTATGCAAAAATTCGGTAAGGATTGGATTATGAATCTAATTTGTTTAAAAGAAGGAAAAAGTTATATTCTATCAAATAATGAAGAAATAAAGAAAAATATAGAAAATCTAATGGGAAATACCTTTGATAATGATATTATGACTTTGCCAGAAATGTGGTTAAGAAAAGAGATTATAAAAAAGTCATTTTTAATTTTAAACCAATAGTTTTATTTATATCCCCATTACAGCAATTAAAACAAATTTAAAGTTCTAACCCCCCATCTTAAAGAATACAATTAAACAAAAGTATTCTAATTGGGGGTTAGCTTTATGAAATGTATATCAATTGAAGAACGTGCTATTAATTTGGCACATTATATTATAGATTCAAAAGATACAGTAAGAGGTGCTGCCAAAAAATTTGGAATTTCAAAGTCAACGGTACACAAAGATGTTTCAGAAAGGCTCAAAAAGATAAATCCAGGTTTAGCCAAAGAGGTGAGAGTAATTCTAGATGAAAACAAGGCAGAAAGACATATGAGAGGAGGAATGGCAACAAAACTAAAATACAGTCATAAACAAAAATAATATAGGACATGGGGACGTAGATAATGTCCCTATTTATGTTTGGGACATTATCTACGTCCCCATGTCCCAAAATTCCTTGAAAAATGAAAAAAAGTATAGTATAATGGCAAAGTAATAGTTTAGAAGGGAGAATTAATATGAAAGCATTAATTAGCGTATCCGATAAAACAGGAATTGTAGAATTTGCCAAAAGACTAGAAAAACAAGGAATTGAAATCATATCAACAGGAGGAACATACAAAAAATTAAAAGAAGAAGGAATCAAAGTAATGGAAATATCAGAATTAACTGGATTTCCAGAATGTTTAGATGGAAGAGTAAAAACGTTGCATCCAATTGTACACGCAGGTATACTTGCTAGAAGAGACAAAGAAGAGCATAAAAAGCAATTAGAAGAATTAAACATCGATACCATTGACTTTGTGGTCGTCAACTTATATCCATTTAAGCAAACAATTTTAAAAGACGGTGTAAGTCTAGAAGAATGTGTAGAAAATATTGATATTGGAGGGCCTACAATGCTTCGTAGTGCAGCCAAAAACTATCAAGATGTAACAGTTATTACCAATCCAGAGGATTATGAAATCGTATTAAAAGAATTAGAAGAAAATGGAAAAGTTTCAAAAGATACTAACTTTAGATTAATGCAAGCAGTATTTGAACATACAGCAAACTATGATGCCATGATTGCTAATTATATGAAAGAACAAAGAAAAGACGAAAGTTTACCAGAAAAATTAACGCTAACTTATAAAAAAGTGCAAGAGATGCGTTATGGAGAAAATCCACATCAAAAGGCTGCTTTATATAAAGAAATTGGAAAATGTGAAGGTTCTTTAACAACTGCAAAACAATTAAATGGAAAAGAATTATCTTTCAATAATATCAATGATACCAATGGTGCTTTAGAGTTATTAAAAGAATTTGATGAACCAACCGTTGTTGCTTGCAAACATGGAAATCCATGTGGTGTCGGTAGCAGTAGTGATATTTATGAAGCTTGGCAAAAAGCTTTCAACGCTGATAAAACTTCTATCTTTGGTGGAATTGTTGTTGTCAATGAAGAAGTAACTGTAAAAATGGCAAAAGAAATGAAAGAAATTTTCTTAGAAGTAATTGTAGCTCCATCTTTTGAGTCAGAAGCATTGGAAATTTTAAAGAAAAAGAAAAATGTAAGAGTATTAGAGCTTCCAAGTATTCGTACAAAGCAAAAAGAAACTGCTTATGATATTAAGAAAATAAATGGAGGAGCTATTGTTCAAACCATTGATGCAAAATTATTAGATGAATACGAAGTAGTAACAGAAACAAAGCCAACACCAGAACAAATGGAAGATTTATTATTTACTTGGAAAATTGTAAAATATGTTAAATCAAACGGAATTGCGATTGGAAAAAACAAACAATCCATCGGAATTGGACCTGGACAAGTTAATAGAATTTGGGCAACCAAACAAGCAATTGAGCATAGCGAGGAATTAATTCAAAAAGGAATGACAGAAGGAGCTGTTTTAGCCTCTGATGCCTTCTTCCCATTCTCTGATTGTGTTGAGGAAGCACATAAGGCTGGTATTAAGGCAATTATTCAACCAGGTGGTTCGATTAAAGACCAAGACTCCATTGATAAATGTAATGAGTATGGTATCGCTATGGTATTTACTAAAATGAGACATTTTAAACATTAATACAGAAAGAGGTTACAAAGTAGTGTAACCTCTCTTTTTTATCCTTAATTATAGCTATTATTCTTCCACTGGTGCTTCTACTGGACAAACCCCTGCACAAGTACCACAATTGATACAAGCTGATTCATCGATTACAAATTTATCATCTCCCTGTGAGATACATTGAACTGGACATTCAGCAGCACAAGCTCCACAAGAAATACATTTGTCTGTAATTTTATATGCCATAATTTTCACCCCCTAATCCTTCTTATCTTGTTTCTCTAGTTTTTCTAATTCTTCTAGTTCTTTTTTATGTTCTAATTCTTCTTGATTTATTTGTTCTGCAACAGCATCTTTAATTACTTTAATATCTTTTGCATCATATCTTTTATAAAAATATCCTTCTTCATTATCCTTAATTTTTACTCTTACTCTCTCTTTTAATGTTTCAATTGCTTCTACTTCTCCCTCACCATCTTCTGTCTTTACAATCGCTCCTATGTTAGGAAGATTTTTTAACTTTTCTTCATAAACATTATCTTCATATTTTAAACAACACATTAATCTTCCGCAATTTCCTGATATTTTAGATGGATTTAATGACATATTCTGTTCCTTTGCCATTTTAATGGATACTGTTTCAAAATCGCTTAAAAAGGAACAACAACAAAGTTCTCTACCACAAATTCCATTTCCGCCAATTCTTTTTACTTCATCTCTAACACCTATTTGCCTTAATTCAATACGCGTTTTATAAATAGCTGCTAAATCCTTTACTAATTCTCTAAAATCAATTCTTCCATCTGCTGTGAAATAAAATAAAATTTTACTATTATCAAATTTATATTCTACATCTGTCAATGTCATGTCTAATTTGTGTTCTTTTATTTTTTTTAAGCATACCTCAAATGTCTCTTTTTCTTTTCTTCTACATTCTTCATAATGTTTATGGTCTCTATAATTTGCAATTCTTATGACCCTTTTTAATGGTAGTACAATTTTATCATCTTCCACCCAGCGATTTGGTATCATTACTTCTCCATATTCTTCTCCTTGTGCTGTCTCAACAATAACTTTATCGCCTTTTCTTACTCTTAATCTTTTTGGATTAAAAAAATATATTTTTCCTAATTTTTTAAATCTGACTCCTATTATATTTTTCAACTTTTAAATTACCTCCTCCCATATGTTAAATACCATATTATCTATACACATATCATAATTTGCATTTTGTTTCAACCTTTTCTTAGTATTTTCCACAATTTCTATGCAATTTGTGTATAAATAATTTTCTTTTGCAAGCTTTAATAACAAAATATTGATGTACTCTAATATCTCAAAAATTTCATCTTTTGCTTTATACAATGGCTCAGCTAACTGCATAATGGTAAGTAAATCATTTTTATTTAACCCAGCTATCATGTCTTCTATCTTATGATATTGTTCTTGCTTATCTTTTAACAAAATAGCCTTCCCAATACTTCCTTGAAACATAGCTAACTGATTGGAGGTCATATTTGTTATTCCATAATGTGTCTGCATATATTGCTGGATTTCTTTTTCTTCAATTGGTTGATAGGTAAGTATCATACATCTAGATTTTATAGTAGGTAAAAAAGCATTTTCATTGTTTCCAATTAAAATAATAGTTGCAAACTCTGGTGGTTCCTCTAAGGTTTTCAATAAGCAATTTTGTGCCTCTGTCGTCATAGTATCTGCATCATCGATTATATATACTTTTCGATTGGATATGATTGGTTTTTCTTGTATCTTTTTTTGTAAGAAACGGATTTGTTCAATCTTAATACTATTTCCCTCTGGTTCTATACACATAAAATCAGGATGATTATTTCCTTCCAATTCCATACAAGATTTACAGTTATCTACTGGTTTTTTTTCAAGACATAGAATTTTTTTAGCAAATTCTTTTGCTATCAGTTTTTTTCCTATTCCTTGTATACCAATAAATAGATAACTATGCGATAAAGTATCATTTTCAATTGACTTTGTTAGCATTTCTTTTATTGGCTTATTTCCTATTATTTTTTCAAACATCCTTTTTCCTCTTTTTATTTAATTCTAAATCTTATTGAACTTTTCCCCATTTATTCAATGGCCAAATTCTAATAGCTACGGTACTTTCAATTTTCTCTAGTGGTATACAACCAAATGCTCTACAATCTGTACTATGATTTCTATTATCTCCCATTGCAAAGATACAATTTTCTGGAACTGTAAAATTATCAAATCCTTCCCCTATTACATCTGTAACAATTCCCTGTTGTAAATAAGGTTCTTCTAGCATTTCTCCATTGATATATACTTTGCCTTCCTTTATTTCTATATGTTCACCTGGTAGACCAATCGCTCTTTTAATGTAACTTCTTTTACCAATTTCTAAAAAATTGTTCAAAAACCATTGAAATGCATTTCTTTGATTATATTTTGCAATGGGATTGTTTTGGTCTATTTCAGAAGCTGAATAAGTTATTTTAGCTGGTTCCTCAAAAGTTATAATTTCTCCTCTTTTGGGTAATGTCTTGGTAGTTCTTCCCCAACGATTTAACCATAACCTCTCATCTTGGATTAAAGTTGGATACATCGATACTTGTTTTACAATAGTTGGTGTTCCTATAAAATAACGAAACAACATGGCTAATGCTAATGCTATTACAATACAATAAATCCATTCTAATATATCTTTTGTTTTTTCACTCAATCTAATCTCTCCTTTTGAATCATTTTTATTTGTTTTTATCTTTACTATTATACATGAACCTTTATGATTTTTCAATGATAATACAGATTTTCGTTTTAGTTTTTGATTTCTTATTTTTATATACAAAATTTATTATGTTTTTTATAAAGTGACAATTCGTGGGGACCGACAAGGTTACAAACTGTTACTTTGGTTACAGTTTGTCCGCAGTTGGGAGTCACTTTAGAAAAAATACTAATAAATTTGTATTTTTTAATAATTAACAAAGCTAAATAATAACAACTTTTACTGTTTAGTTGGAATTCGTACTACCACTTCTGTACCTTGTCCCACCACACTTTTAATATCGATATTTCCACCATTTTTATCCAAAATCTCTTTAGCAATGGAAAGTCCAAGACCGGTACCGCCCATTTCTCTAGTACGAGCCTTATCCACTCTATAAAATCTTTCAAAAATTCGATTTAAATCATCTTCTGGAATTCCAATTCCATTATCAAAAACTTTTATATAGGCATCATTATAAACAAAACCTACATATATTTTAATTTCGCCACCATCTTTGGTATATTTAATACTATTGGTCAAAATATTTAACACAACTCTTTCAATATCATATTTATCAGCATAAACGGGTGGAACATCAGCCGTTACAAAACAATTTACTTTATGATTTTTCTTTTTGATTTCAATGGCTAATTTATCTTGACATTTTTTCACCAAATCTCCTAAATCAAATGTCTCTTTTTGTACAATTTTATTATTGTTATCATAACGTGATAATGTCAATAAATCGGTAACCAATTTAGCCATTCTTCTTGCTTCTGTTGCGATTACATTTAAGAATTTATCTTGCATATCTTTTTCGTATTCTCCCTCTAATAGGGTATCTGCGTATCCCATAATAGAAGTAATTGGTGTTTTCAATTCGTGAGATACATCTGCAACAAACTCTTTTTGCATAGTATCTAATTTTACATGTTCTGTAATATCTTGTATAACAGCTATGACTCCATCTGGTCTATCGGTTTCATTTTTAAACGGTGCAAAAAATACATTCATATATTTGTCTTCCACTTGGATTCTTTGTTCTGTTGATGTCCAATTTTCCAAATAAATTATTTTTTCCATATTAATATCTAATTTGAACTTTTTAAAAATATCCTCAAACGTATTATCTTCTGGTCGAATACTTAAAAACTTTTTAGCGGCTGGATTGATTAAAATGATTTCCCCCTTCATATTAAAAGCTATGATGCCATCTGTCATATGAAGCAAAATTGTTTCAATTTGATTTTTTTGGGTTGATACTTCACTTAATTTGTCTTTTAGTTCAGTGGTCATAATGCCTAATACATTTTCTAAGTCTTGTGATTCATTTCCTTTTCTATTTTTTAAAACTTTTCTTCCCTTTTTGTCTTCCTCTGTAATTTCTTCCGCACTTTTGATTAATTTGCTAATGGGATAAATAATATAACGAGACAAAAATAAAGCTGTCAAAATACCAACTATGGCAAATATAATTTCCGCTATTCCTAAAACCCATATGGTCTTATTTTGTAATCCTTGCATGTCAACAGTTTGTCCCATCTGCATTTGCTCATTTAAATCATGAAGTGAATTCAAGAAAAAAACTCCTAATCCACTAATAATGATAATACCAATGATAAATAATACTAATATAATTTTGTTAAATTGTACATTTTTAAACATTTAAACTCCCATTCCTTCTTCAAACTAGTAACTTTATTTCTTGATAAATCCTATCTTCCACTTCACTTGTTGAAACTTTTAACGCTTTTTTTCCCATTTCTTGCATTTTAGATTTATCTAATATAATTTCTTCTATGGTTTCATTTAGCTTTTTCCCTGTTAATTCGTCATTTAATATAATCTTTGCTGCCTTGATATTCTCTAGCACTTTTGCATTATATAACTGATGATTATGACTAACATTTGGAAGAGGCACAAGTATAGAGGGCTTTCCTAAATTAGAAATTTCTGTTACTGTCATAGCCCCTCCCCTTCCAATTATAACATCAGAAACATTCATCATTTCTTGCATGTTATAAATATAAGGTACAATTTTCATCCCTTCTATATGATTGATAGAAACATTGTTTTTTTCTAGATTTTCCTTTACTATATCATATTGTTTGGGTCCTGTTGCCCATACCATTTCATAATTTTTATTTCGTTTATTTAAAATTATTTCAATAATGGCCTCATTAATTTTTTGTGCTCCTTGACTACCACCAGACACCAGAATAATTGGCTTTATCTCCTGCAAGCCTATTTCTTTTAAAATTCTATTTTTTTCATTGATTCCGTATTCTTGTTTTTTTATTTTTACAGGGGTTCCCGTATGTACTACTTTTTTTGCATTCTTAATTCTAGCAATAGCATCTTCAAAAGAAACCAAAATCGTATCTGTTTTTTTAGCTAACATTTTTACTGCTCTTCCTGGAAAACTATTACTTTCATGTAACATAGTCGGAATATGCAAATGATATGCTGCTGAAATAGTAGCTCCACATATATAACCACCAGTTCCAATTACAATATCTGGCTGAAATTCTTTTACAATCTTTTTTGCTTCACCAAATCCCTTACATGTCTTGTATAATTTTTTCATATTGTCAATAGAAATTTTTTTACTTAATCCATAAGCATGAATTGTTTTTAATTCGTAACCAGCTCTTGGAACCAAATCATTTTCTAACCCTCTTGTTGTCCCAATAAATATAATTTTGGAATCCTTTTCTTCTTGCTTTATCTTATTAGCAATTGCAATTCCTGGATTAATATGTCCAGCTGTTCCAGCTGCTGCTATTATTACTCTCATTTCTATCTCCTTCTTCCATGATTTTGGGGACGTTGGGACATGGGGACGTAGTTTTTGTCCTTCTAACAGTTTTTTTATAATCCTATCATTTTTTATTTAATTCAAAGGACAAAAACTACGTCCCCATGTCCCAACGTCCCCAAAATCACCCAAAATCATAACTTAGCACTAGCTCTTGATATATTCAGCAATACTCCCATTTCACACAATAGAATGAACAATGCTGTTCCACCGATAACTAAAAAAAGGTAAAGGCATTCCCGTTGCTGGCATAGAAGAAGTTACTACTGCCACATTTATAATTACCTGTATGCCTACTAATGCTGTGATTCCAATTGCTACTAAACTACCAAACATATCAGGTGCTCTCATGGCAATTAAAATACCTCTCCATATAAAAATAGCAAATAAAATCAAAACAGCAACACAGCCTATAAATCCTAATTCTTCTCCTAAAATGGAAAAAATGAAATCATTGTGTGGTTCTGGAATGTATAAAAATTTCTGTTTACTTTCTCCTAATCCTGCTCCAAACAGCCCTCCGAGAACCGGATTGCATATAAACTTTGAATTACCTGCCATCCATCTCCTGTGGCATCTTGCCATGGATTTAAAAAGGTAATAACTCTTTTTAATCTATATGGTTCTAATAAAATTAATGCTACAATAGCTGGTACCCCAACAACACTTCCTGTTGCTATAAAATGCCAAAATTTACATCCTCCCATAATCATCATAACAGCACAAATGCCTATAATAACAACAGATGCACTAAAATGTGGTTCTAATAGTAGAAGACCTATAATGGGAGCTAGTAAACACATATGCTTGATAAATCCCTTTTTATATAGACCTAACTCATCTCTATTTCTCATTAAGATTCCAGCATAAAATATAATCATTAATAATTTTACTAATTCAGAAGGTTGAATAGATAATGTTTCTGTTACATAAATCCATCTTTTAGCACCATTTACCTCTCTTCCTGCAACAAGTACTAAAGCTAATAATATAAGGGCAATCCACCATGCTTGTTTATAAAATTTCTGATAAAATCGATAATCAATTTTAGAGATAAACAACATAGCAACAATTCCTAAAATAGCAAATATTAACTGTTTTGAAAAATAAGAATAACTATCCCCACTTTGTGCTAAAGCAGAAGGCGAACTAGCTGAAAGTACCATAATTAGACCAAGTGAAAGTAATAATAGTATGGTTATTAATAAGGTAAAATCAATTGGATTATTTAAAAAACTCGAAAAACTTTTTTCTTTTCTTCTTTTTGCCATAAGAAACCTTTTCCTTTCTAACAAATAAAACTTTTGGTATCGCTATCCTACTCAAACAATTTTTAATCCAATTACACATAAAACTAATGTAATTAAACTAAAAATAATGACCACTTTACTTTCCTTCCACCCTATCAATTCAAAATGATGGTGCAATGGCGCCATTTTAAAGAATCTTTTCCCTGTCTTTTTAAAGTACATAACTTGTATGATAACAGAAAGTGTTTCTAATACAGGAATTAAAGCTATTATCACAAGCAATAACGGCATTTTTAGATATAATGCTATCGCTGATATAACACCTCCTAGAAATAAAGACCCTGTATCTCCCATAAATACTTTAGCTGGATGTAAATTAAACATTAAAAATCCTAATACACTTCCAATGACAATACTTCCAAATATGGCTATTTCTTTTCTTCCTGTAATCATGCCTATAACAGTTAAGCAAGTAATTATAATAGCTGATACACTAGAAGAAAGACCATCAATACCATCTGTCAAATTAATAGCATTGGTAGTTGCCAAAATAACAATAATAGCAAATGGAATATATAAATAAATTGGTATATTAATATATATTTTTAAAATTGGAATATATGTATCCGTTCCTATTTGTAATCCCTCTACTAGATAAACTACATAAATTACAGATACTAATAACAATCCCAACATTTTGTAACTTGGTTTTAAACCTTTGGTATTTTTTAGAACTAATTTTTTAAAGTCATCAATAAAACCTATTACACCAAAACCCATCGTTAATATTAGCATTGGTATTAATCGATTCGCTATTTCTCTCTCTGATTGTATACTTAAAAAAACGTATATTCCTGTTACCACTATAATCATTGTTATCATCATTATGATGCCACCCATAGTTGGTGTGCCTTGTTTTTTTAGATGGGATTGTGGACCGTCATCTCTTTCTATTTGCCCTACTTTTAATTTTCTTAATATTGGTATGATAATAAATCCTAATAGGATAGTTGCTACAAATGCTATTATTAACATACTTGTTTCCATTCTCATTTTATCAAACCTTTCCTCTTTTTGTGTGTTACATCATTGTTTTATACTAAGTTTATTTTATTTTTTATGAGGTAACAATTCGGGGGGGACCAACAAATTATAGACTGTTACTAAATTTTCAATTTAGTTTACAGTCTGTTATGCAGTTGGGAGTTATAAATAAAAAATAATAAAATTAAAATATAAAATATTATAAATTATCTATAATCTCATTCACAATCACTCTCTCATCATACGGAAATTTTTCCCCATTAATCTCTTGGTATGGCTCATGTCCTTTTCCCGCAAGAATGATAATATCTCTTTTGGTTGCCATTTTAATAGCTTCTTTGATAGCCTCTGTTCTATCAACAACAACTTTATATTTCCCTTTTGTCTTTTTAATTCCCTCTTCTATTTCGCTAATAATTTTTTCTGGTTCTTCTGTTCTTGGATTATCTGATGTAATAAAAGTAAAATCAGCAATTCTCCCAGAAATTTCTCCCATAATTGGTCTTTTTCCACTATCTCTATCTCCACCGCATCCAAATACAGAAATAACTCTCCCTCTGGTATAACTTTTTACTGCTTGCAAAATATTCTGTAAGCTTTCTGGTGAATGTGCATAATCTATCATGATTGGTATTTCTTTTTTATTATCAACAAGTTCTGACCTACCTGGTACTCTTACCTCAGCTAATGCCTCTTTCACAATTTCTGGAGTAATTCCAAATTTTTGTGCAACACAAATAGCAGCCAATGAATTGTATACACTGAATCTTCCTGGTATACCAGTTTTAACTCTCTCGTTTCTATCAGTTATTTTGGCTTTAAAATCCACATAAGAATTGGTAATGGTAATATCTTTGGCTAAAAGATTAGCAAAATTATCAATTCCATAAGTTGTAATGTTGCTGTCTTTGAATAATTTTGGTATTTTTGCTCCATATAAATCATCTGCATTGGTAATTCCAGTTTTGCACATCTCAAATAATTTTAATTTAGAGTTTAAATAATCCTCCATATCTGGATGTTCTTTTGGACTGATATGGTCTTCCGAAAAGTTAGTAAATAATACAATATCAAATTCACAACCATCTACTCTATGTAATTTTAAGCTTTGAGAAGATACTTCCATCACAACAGTTTCTACTCCTGCCTTAACCATTTCAGCAAATTCTTTTTGTAATTCTATACTTTCTGGCGTTGTTCGGTCACTATCTTTTACCTTTTTACCATTCCTATAGGTAGCAATTGTGCCAATTAATCCTACTTTTTGCCCTGCTTTTTCCAAGATTTCTTTTATCATAAAAGTGGTTGTCGTTTTTCCTTTTGTTCCTGTTACTCCTATTAGCTTAAATCTTCTAGAAGGATTTCCATAAAAATTAGAGGAACAAATAGCTAAAGCCTCTCTTGTGTTTTTAGCCATAACAATCGTAATCCCCTCTGGTATATCCAATGCTTTTAAATCACATCCTTCTTCTACCATAACTGCAATAGCTCCCTTTTTAATGGCACTACTAATATATTGATGTCCATCTGTATCAAATCCTTTTATCGCAACAAATATATAGTTCTTTTTTATTTGTTTAGAATTACTTTCTATCCCCTTAATTTCTAATTCTAAATCTCCTTTTACTTTTAACCCTTCTAATCCAACTAACATTTCTTTTAATTTCATTTTGTATCATTCCTTTCCCACTATATCCTTCTAAAAGATTAAATGGCAATATTTTTTTACATTATATAACTAAATTAGTATTTTGTATAGTTTTTCACAGATTTTTTTTTGAAAAATCATAACGATTCATAGGTATTAATCTATTTGACACTGACATAAAAAATATAATAAATTTAATGATAAAATATCTCCTAATATATCTTATTAGGAGATTTCTCTTTTATTCAATTATTTCAAACTCATTTCGCAATATTGACAACGATATACTTGATTTTCTTTATCTGTTAAAATAAAAATTTGGTCTAAATCCTTTTCTACAGAAGTAATACATCTTGGATTATGACATTTAGCAATATTTACAATCTTTTCTGGTAATTGCACGCGATACTTATCCACTAACTTATTTTCCTTAACAATATTAATGGTAGCATTAGGCTCTATAAATCCTATCATATCCATATTAATTTCCATATCTTTATCAATTTTTATAATATCTTTTCTTCCCATTTTTTTGCTTTTTGCATTGGTTATAATAGCAACCGAACAATCCAGATCTTTTAAATTTAATAATTCATATATTTCCATTCCTTTTTTGGCTTGAATGTGGTCTATTACAATTCCATTTTTGATACTATCTATATTCATATCATTTAACCTCCAATAACTTCAAAATAAGAGCCATTCTAATATATTTTCCATATTCTGCTTGTTTAAAATAACAAGCTCTTTTATCATCATCCACATCAGTTGCAATTTCATTTACCCTTGGCAATGGATGCATAATACATAAATCTTCTTTTGCATTTTTTAATTTTTCTTTATTTAAAATATAATAATCTTTTAATCTTAGATAATCATCTTCATTAAAAAATCTTTCTCTTTGTACTCTCGTCATATACAAAACATCTAGCTTGTCCATATATTCTTCAATATCGTTTGTTTCATAATATTCTATGTTATTTTTTTCTAAGACTTCTTTTTTGATATATTCTGGAATCACAAGCTCTTTTGGCGAAATCAATACAAATTTAATATTTTGATACCTTGCCATAGCTGTAATTAAAGAATGTACCGTTCTTCCAAATTTTAAATCACCACAAAGTCCAATGGTTAAATTGTCTAATCGATTTTTCTCACATTCAATAGTTACTAAATCCGTTAAAGTCTGAGTTGGATGATTATGCCCTCCATCTCCTGCATTAATAATTGGCACAGTTGATTTTCGACATGCTACTAAAGGAGCTCCTTCTTTTGGATGCCTCATGGCAATGATATCACTATAGCCTCCTACTACTCTTATGGTATCTGCTACGCTTTCTCCTTTTGATACAGAACTGGAGGAAGCTTCTGAAAATCCAAGTATATTTCCTCCTAATTCCATCATGGCTGCTTCGAAACTAAGTCTCGTTCTTGTACTTGGTTCAAAAAATAAAGTAGCCATTTTTTTACCATCACATTTATGAGAATATTTCTCTTTATTCTTGATGATGTCCTTAGCTACTTTGATTAATTCTTCTATTTCTTCTACTGATAAATCTTTAATATCAATTAAATGTTTCATGTTGCATACTCCTTTTCTAAAAATAATTCTATCTATTTTTATCAAAAAAAGTATGTTTTTGTCAAGTCTTTTATGCAATTAAGTTTCAGTTTTTTGCGTTTTTAGTTACTGTTCAGCCTAACAAAAAATAAAAATAGTTATCCACAGAATATTACAAG